>CAZGIX010000081.1:0-18248 GCA_964525785.1 uncultured Anaerolineaceae bacterium | reverse complement strand
GGTGCTTTGCCTGTCAGGTGGATTCTGGTTGGGAGCTGTCCCTTCGATCATGTTTGATATGGTGCGAAAATTCGATTTCCGCCCGCTGAAAATTTGGATGGCTACCGGGCTGTATGATTTCCAGGAGCTGCTCCAGTCAAACCGGATGATGTATGAACTCTTGCGCTCGCGCGGCTATGCTGTGGCCTATCGGGAATATCCAGCCGGGCACAATTATCCCGCCTGGAGAGATGAGGTCTGGCGCGGGTTAGAGTACCTGTTTGCCCCCCGGGACATCAAGGCGTAAATACAGCCAATTTATCGATGAAATCCAAAATTTTATTTTTAGCCAGTGTGCTCTTTGTCGTCGCAGTCGCAGCAGGGCTGCGATGGCGGGCCGTCGAGCTGCTTCCTATCGATTACGACGAAGACGATTATCTAGGGGCGGCTATCCATTATGCCAATGCGATCCGTGCGGGTGATGTCGAAGAGATCATCGATTACGAATTCAACTTTGAGCATCCACCGCTGATCAAGCTGGCTTACGGATTGGCAATCCTGCCTTACCCGGAACTACCACCCATGGCGGAGAAATCGGCCTCCGCCCCCATCGCAGAATCCTTACCTGAACCGCATTTCCACATCGCTCGTACTCAATCGGCTTTATTCAGCACCTTGCAAGTGCTCGTCCTCGCGCTGCTCAATCCACTATCTGGTCTGTTCCTGGCGATCAATACCTGGCAGATCAAGTACACCAGCCAGATCATGCTGGAGGCTCTGCCATCTTTAACCAGCTTGTTGGCGGTTTATTTCTATGCCAAATCTAACAGAAAATGGAACTACTGGCTGCTGCTTTCCTCGATCTCGTTTGGTCTCACAGTGGCGGCGAAATATCCGTATGCTATTGTAGGGATCGCTATCCTTATGGATTGGTGGATGTTTGTAAAAGCTAAGGTGGAGCCTGGTCGACCACGGCTGAACACGATCTGGTTGAAGCACATACTCTTGTGGGGGATGCTCGCGGTCCTGGCATTCATCATCGCCAATCCCCGCTTATGGGCCGATCCGGTGAGTCGCTTGATCCAGACCCTTCAGTTCCACTGGGGGTATGCCCACAGCGAGCATGTCCAGCAGGTCGGGTATCCTCCCTGGCAGCCCCTGGTATGGCTGTTCCGTTCTGTTCCCTGGCACCCGGGTATCTTCCTGGTGTCGATAGATTTCTTTATCACGATCCTGGCCTTCCTGGGCTTCCGACGTACGTGGGAGAAGCAGCGTGTCTTTGCATTATGGCTGCTGATTGCCATCGTTTTCTTGCTGCTGTGGTCGACCAAATGGCCGCAATACATCCTGATATTGACTGCGCCGCTCTCGTTATCTGCTGTTGAAGGCTTTCAGGGCTGGATCTGGGAACCGATCCGGGGGCTGCTCACCAGGCCGATCAGGATAAACAAGCCGGAGTGGAGCAAACGAACTTTTTCGGGTCTGAGGGCGGCTCTGCCCTGGCTTTTACCGGGTGCCATTGTCCTGGGGCTTATTGCTGCCTACCCTATGCTTTTCCAGACAGCCATGGCGTTGACCGATTTCAGCGCCACCGCGATTAAAGATGGACTGAACGGGGGTGTCTGGCGCGAGGCCTGGTTAGGATTGACCGGGCAGGTGGAGCCTGTGATCGCGAATATCTTCAATCCGTCGCTCTCCAGGCAAGTTCATTATGCTGGACCAAGCCTGCTGGTGCAGCTGATCAGCGGCGCGGCTGCCGAGCTGCTGGTCTTCAGCTGCATGTGGACCGGACTGGCTGTCCTGGCTCAAACAACGCTTGGATTGGCGGCTGCCTTGATCCTGGGACGTGTGGGAGTGCGTTTCAAAGGCTGGTGGCAGGCAATTTACATCTTGCCCTGGGCAATCCCGGAATTTGTGGGTGCTCTGATCTGGGCGCAGGTGTTTGACCCGCGTTTCGGTTGGTTCTCCCAGGGTCGTACATGGGCTGAGACTGCCGATTATCCTGGCGCGGTGAATTTTGTGACTGGCTGGCAGGAGAATCCATCCTACGCCCTGGTGGTTCTCCTGATTACCGTTACCTGGTATGGTTTTCCGTTTATGATGCTGGCTGCCACGGCTGGATTG
This sequence comes from uncultured Anaerolineaceae bacterium, assembly GCA_964525785.1. GTDB lineage: Bacteria > Chloroflexota > Anaerolineae > Anaerolineales > UBA4823 > JAQBDA01. Next base: position 16,145 of record CAZGIX010000081.1, on the reverse strand, counting down.
AAAATGATCCCGGTGGAGGTCTATGATGCGGCTGCCATAGATGGAGCCGGCGCTTGGAGCACTTTCCAGCTGGTCACCTGGCCAATGCTCATGCCGCTGCTGGTGCCCGCAATTATTATCCGCTCGATATTTTCGTTCAACCAGTTTTATATCTTTTATGTATTGAATCCTCCTTACCCCGTGGCGACTTTATCGATCACCTCTTTCTTTTTCTTTGACCAGTTGGGACTGTACGGGGTATCCGCGGCGATAAACTTGTTTACGGTCCTGGCGTTGGTGGTCTTGATCTGGTGGTTCAACCGCTGGAGTAAGGCTGCTGAGGGGGTGACCTATGCATAAGCTTAAATGGCCGCAGCAGCTTGGGTACCAGATGCTCCTGATCCTGATCGGACTGTTTGTGCTGCTGCCCATATGGGGGATGGCCCGAATTGCCCTGGATGGAGCCCTGCATGGCGCTCCGACCGAGTTCCGGTTGTGGCCTCAGGAGCTGAGTCTCTCCGCTTTTCAATACGTGTGGGAGCATCCATCCCAGACCCTTTCGATCCCCGGATTGTTGAGAAATAGCTTGATCGTCGCCGGTGGGGCGGCGCTGCTTTCAGTGCTCTTCGGGGCCAGTATGGCTTATGCCTTCGCACGCTTCCGTTTTCCTGGACGGCAGGTGGGCTTATTCGGATTGTTCGTTGGTGCGTTGCTGCCTCCCGTAGCCTTGATGACACCCTTATATATCCTGTTATCCGATCTGGGATTGAGGACGCTGCTGCTGGGTTTGATGGTAGTGTATACAGCCTTCTCGATGCCTTTCTGCGTTTGGAATATGCGCGCTGCATTTCAAGCCATCCCACGCGAGCTGGAAGAAGCCGCGTTCCTGGATGGCGCGGGTATCCTGATGACTTTCTGGAAGGTATCGTTGCCCCTGGCGCTGCCATCCATCGCCGTGGCAGCCTTATTGGCTTTTTTAATGGGCTACACGGAATTTGCCATTGGATGGTTGTTTGTTGAGTCAAGTGAAAATGTTACTATGGCCATGGCAGTTTCGGGTATGGTCAGCCAGGCATCGACGGAATGGAAATATCTATCCGCTCTGTCTCTCCTGATGAGCGTGCCCGTGGTAATAATCTTCATGTTCCTGTACAGATACCTGATGCGCGGTCTCCTGGCTGGTACAATTGAAGACTGAGCAAAATATTATCAATCCAAAGGAAGTTATCATCACGGGTTTTTTATTCCACATGCGCCATCAATTCGCACTATATATCGGCCTCTCTCTGGGGGTGGTTCTTCTCATATCCGCCTGCCAGGTTGTCGATGGTCCGCGGGAGACCGCCACGCTCACACCCGCGCAGGAATCAATCGAAGAAACTGCCACGGCTGTAATTACATCTACCCCCGCGCCTGTACGAGGTACAGTGAGTATATGGCATGCCTGGGATGAGTCGCGCCTTCCGGCACTGCTGAGCGCAATTGCAGATTTTCAGGACGCGTACCCGGATGTAATGTTCGATGTCCAGTACATCCCTTCGTTGGATTTGAGGGCAAGTTTTGAGGTGGCAAGTTCCGAAGGGAGAGGGCCGGACATCTTGATCGGACCAGCCGAATGGGGACCCAGTTTATACGATCAGGATTGGATCTCAGATCTCGTCGGTCTGGCATCCACAGAACTGCTCGGCAGCCTTAACCACGCGGCTGTAGGAGCAGCACGCTACCACGACGCGCTCATCGGCGTGCCTGTGAGCCTCGAAGGGGTTGTTCTTTACAGGAATCAGGCGATCATCTCGTTCTCACCAGCCACGTTCGGTGAGCTAATCATGCTGGCTGGAGAGGCGACAGAGGGGGAGGTGCATGGAGCCTATCTGGAGAGGAGCTTTTATTTCTCCGGAGGGCATCTGGTAGGGCTGGGCGGTCGTTTGATGGATGACGAGGGTATGCCCGCCTTCAACGATCAGCATGGCCTGGATTGGATAGATTTACTGCGCCGTTATGAGACCGTCGGCGTGACAGAGTTCTTTGGAGACAGGGATCTGCAATATTTCAAAGAAAATAGGGCCGGTATTATCATTGAGAGCACGCGCCTCCGCGAAAGCCTCAAAGAAGCCATCGGGTCCGCAAACCTGGCGATCGATCCCTGGCCTATCCGTGAGGATGGCTCGATGGCGGGATTCGTCCAGGCGGAGAACGTGTATCTCGCTCCTCAGGCCCTGGAATCGGATGTGAATATCGCCTGGATGTTTATTGAATTCCTGTTGAGGCCCGAGCTGCAGGCTGTTTTAGCAGATTTAGGCACCATTCCTGCCATGACTCCGGAGGCTTTTACAACGAGTCGGATACTGATCAGGGATGATCTGATTGAGCAGGCTATCCTGGCCCTCGCCAATGGCATCACGTATCCGGTTGTACCGGAAATCTCTATATATCAAGCGTCGCTGGATGCGGCCTTGCAGTCGGTTTTTTTTGACGGGATTGCGCCGCAAACTGCCCTCCAGATGGCTGAAGAAACGATCATACAGGCAAGCTCTTCACTTGACTTAGGGACATCAACACCACCTTGATCGACCAGAGCCTGCTACGCCTCCCAGACACACTCAACAATGGAATCTACATTTTTCCTGTTTCACATTACTGATCCACAATCTAAGGGGTAGTCAATGACGGTGCCTTACTGGGTTCAAGACACAATTTTTTACCAGATCTTTCCTGATCGCTTTGCCAATGGGGATACCAGCAACGATCCGCCCAATGTGCATCCCTGGGGAGCGCCGCCAACGAGTGCCAATTTCCAGGGGGGTGACCTGAGGGGGATCATAGATAGATTTGACTACCTGCTGGACCTGGGGATAACGGCGGTGTATCTGAATCCCATCTTTCAGTCTACATCGAATCACCGTTATAACACCATCGACTACTACAAAATCGATCCCAAGCTGGGCGGCATGCATGATTTCCAGGCGTTGCTCGAAACTGCACACCGCAACAACGTGCGCGTGATATTGGATGGGGTTTTCAATCACTGCGGGCGCGGTTTCTTTGCATTTGTCGACTTGCTGGAAAACCAGGATCACTCTCCATACAAGAATTGGTTCCATGCCTCGCGTTTTCCGTTGGATGCTTATTCTCCAGGCGAGTCCCGGGATTATCTGGCATGGTGGGGGATCAAGAGCCTGCCGAAATTCAATACCGATGAGCCTGAGGTGCGGCGTTATTTATTGGATGTTGCCAGGTACTGGATCCAACAGGGTGCAGATGGCTGGCGGCTGGATGTCCCGAACGAAATCGATGATGATAGCTTCTGGGCCGAACTCCGGCACGTGGTCAAGTCGGTGAACCAGGATGCCTATCTGGTGGGGGAAATCTGGACCGCCAATCCCCGTTGGGTTGGTGACAGCCATTTCGACGGCTTAATGAACTATCCGGTTCGAGACTGCCTGCTGAATATCTTGCAAACAGGGCCTGTTGATGCGACTGCCTGCACGGCTAAGCTGGAGACGCTGCTCAAGACCTATCCCCGTGAGAATGCTTATGCCATGTACGTGCCACTCGGTTCGCACGATACCGATCGGATATTAACGCGCCTGGAAAATGATGTGAACCGGGTGAAGTTAGCTATGGCTTTTCAATTTGCCTATCCAGGAGCTCCAGCAGTGTATTACGGGGATGAGATCGGGCTAACCGGCGGTAAAGACCCCGAATGCCGGGCGGCTTTCCCCTGGGATCAAAACCAGTGGAACCAGGATCTGCGGGATTGGGTGAAATCCTTGATTTCCCTGCGTAAAAGCCACCCTTGTTTGCGGCGCGGCGACTATCTCCATCTGCTGACTGATGACCGCCGGCACTGTTATGCTTTCGCGCGCATTCTGGGAGATGATAAGATCCTTGTCCTTTTGAATGCCAGCTCCTCCCGCCGCAATTTAGTACTGCCAGTGAGCATCCTCGGATGGAATGTTGGTCGTATCGTGAACAACCTTCTGGGGAAAGACGAGTACCTGGTCCATGACGATGGTATCACTCTCAGCCTGCCGCCGTGGAGTGGGGTCTGGCTGTTTTAAGCTGAGATGAGGACTTTCGTTTTGCAATAATTATGACAGTTAGCACTAGCCAATATGATTTGCTATGGCGATAATAAGATCAGGATTTCTATCAAAATTTACCTTACTAATCGTAAAACGCGTAAGACGATGTTATCTATAAAACCAGGTATTCGACCGGATATCGTCATTCTTGTTTCTCTGCTATTGATTTTTCCAATCTCTCGTTTCAACTTATCAAAGGAGGTTTACCATGCCCGTTAAGGGATGGATTGAGGTTAATCCGAGATACTGCAAAGGGTGTGAGCTTTGTGTGAGCGCCTGCCCGCAATCGGTGCTGGCCCTGGATATGGAGAACCTGACCCCCAAGGGCTACCATCCGGTCTACCTGACCAAGGATGGCTGCACGGGGTGTGCAATCTGCGCCCTGGTGTGCCCTGAGGCGGCGCTGACAGTTTACCGCGAAACTCCTATACGAGCGGCGCGTGTCACCACGTAGGAGGTATTAAATGACACGTGAATTATGGGAAGGTAATCAAGCCATGGCAGAAGCCGCCGTGCGCGCTGGGGTAGAGGCGTATTTCGGTTATCCCATCACGCCCCAAACAGAGGTGCTCGAATACATGTCGAGGAGGCTGCCTGAGCTTGGGCGCACCTTCTTACAGGCAGAGAGCGAGCTCGCTGCCATCAACATGGTATATGGAGCAGCCTGCACCGGGGCGCGTGTGATGAGTTCATCATCCAGCCCCGGTGTAAGTTTAATGATGGAAGGGCTATCTTACATCGCAGGAACAGAGGTGCCGGTAGTTTTGATCGATGTGGTGCGCGGCGGTCCGGGCCTGGGTAACATCGCACCTTCACAAGGAGATTACAACCAGATTGTGCACGGCGGCGGTCATGGTGATTACCATCCGATCGTCCTGGCTCCCTCCAGCGTGCAAGAGGCAGTTGAGCTGGTGGTACTGTCATTCGATTTGGCTGAAAAGTACCGCTGTATAACCATCGTCCTGGCGGATGGCAGTATCGGTCAAATGATGGAACCTGTCGAGATGCCCCCTATGCAGTCGATGCGCAAGGAATACCCGGATTGGGCAGTACGTGGTGCTATAGGTCGTGAGCGGCGCTTCTTGAGCTCGATCTATATCGATCCCAATGATGAAGAGGTGATGAATTATCGTTTGATGTGCCAGTGGCAAGAAATTGAGGCCAATGAGGTGCGTTATAAAACCTACCAGCTTGAAGATGCCGAATATGCCGTGATCGGATTTGGCACAGCCGGGCGTGTGGCGCTTTCTGCGGTGCGCGCTGCTCGAGATGAGGGCATCCGTGTGGGGTTATTCCGCCCGGTTTCACTCAGCCCCTATCCTCTTGCGGAGATAGAAGCCCTCTCCAGGCAGGTAAAGGGACTGTTGGTGGTTGAAATGAACGCCGGGCAGATGCTGGATGATGTCTTACGTGCCGTAAAAGGGCGCGTCCCGGTGGAGTTCTACGGTAGGATGGGTGGGGTCATGCCGTTCCCGGATGAAATACAATCCGAGATCCACCGCCTGGTCGATGCCCCGTTGGAGCCGAATGGCGATCCGCGGCGGAGCTGGCTCAAGCGCTTTGCCCACGTAATCGATCCGGACGGCACACACAATTAGGGAGAATTTCTATGGTGATGACTGATACGGCCCAATTAGTATACCAGCGCCCCGAATCGTTAGCTGATGTGCCTACACATTACTGCCCCGGATGCACCCACGGCGTGGCCCATCGTCTGGTTGCAGAGGTCCTGGATGAAATGAACTTGCGGGAACGGGCAATCGGTGTGGCCCCAGTAGGGTGCTCGGTATTTGCTTACAACTATTTCGATTGTGACTTTGTCGAGGCGGCCCATGGTCGCGCTCCTGCGATGGCAACTGGAGTGAAGCGCGTTTTGCCAGACCGGACTGTATTCACTTACCAGGGGGATGGCGACCTGGCTGCGATCGGGATGGCTGAGATTGTGCACGCCGCCGGGAGAGGCGAGAATATTACAGTCATCTTTATCAACAATGCAATTTTTGGGATGACCGGTGGCCAGATGGCTCCCACGACCCTCCCCGGGCAGACCACGACCTCGTCACCCCTTGGTCGCGACGTGGAACAAATGGGCTTCCCCCTACGCATGTGCGAGATTCTCTCGACCCTTGATGGTACCGGGTATGTGGTTCGGCGCAGCCTGCACGATCCCAAGAATATTCGTATGGCAAAAAAAGCCATCCGCCTGGCATTTGAAACGCAGGCACGCGGCCTGGGTTTTTCCATGGTGGAACTGCTGTCCTCTTGTCCAACGAACTGGGGATTGACCCCTTTGGATGCTTTGCGTTGGATCGAAGAGCATATGGTGCCATACTACCCATTGCAGGACTTCAAAGTCAATCCCGAGATCGCTGCCGCGCGCATTTAGTGAGAGGAGATATTGAATGCAGACAGAGATTATTATTGCCGGCTTTGGAGGGCAAGGCGTCCTTTTTGCTGGTCAGGTGCTGGCGTATGCCGCCCTTGACGAAGGAAAGATGGTTACCTGGATTCCTTCCTACGGACCGGAAATGCGGGGCGGCACCGCCAACTGTACGGTGATAGTTTCCGATGAAGAGATTGGCTCGCCGCTAGTGCGTAATCCTAGAGCAGCGATCGTCCTGAATCTACCTTCATTGGACAAGTACGAGCCATTGGTGCGCCCTGGTGGTGTGCTGATTGCTAATGCCTCACTGATCAACCGCGGTCCCCAGCGCGCTGATATCACGAACGTCTTTATCCCCGCTAACGAGCTTGCCGAAGAGCTGGGAAATAAACGCCTGCTCAACATGGTGGCTTTGGGTGCGCTGCTTTCACAAATGCCGGTGCTGACCATAAAAGCGATAGAGCAAGCACTGTCGAATCATCTGCCCGAACGCCACAAAAAGCTGCTGCCAGCCAATTACAAGGCTCTGCAAATGGGAGCTGAATTTGCCATGAGAGAGGCGGTTCTGGCTGCCTGAGGCGGTCAAATAGGAGCGTAAAATCCGGTGGGCGTTGGTGCTCACCGGATTTTAATTATTGGTTCCTTATTGGGATTTGTTGTACAATTGAGCCTGGTCTGCTCCGACCACGTCAGCGATGTAATAATGGTCACGGAATCCCCTTGAAAACCTGGAGTACACCAATACTTTACGACCAGCTATACAGAGGTTCAGACCTTCTATGAGAAACCTAAAAATCTTAATGCTTGGCTGCCTGATATTGGCTGTTTTTATGGCAGGCTGCACGACAACCGTGAGTGAGCCAACCCTTACCCCAACAGCGATACCACCGACGAGTACTCCCATACCGCCCACGGAAACTGCTGTACCAACGCCAATACCACCCACAGATACGCCGGAACCGACCCGTACTCCGCTGCCCACTGCCACCGAGACGGCGGTTGTTTTGCCGAGTGAGACGCCGACAGCTACCCCCACAGCTACCTCCACGCTGGCACCAGCCCAAGCGGGAGCCTCCCTGCCGGCTGCTTCCAAAAATACAGTCTGGATATATTTCATCCAGGAAGATACTGGCGGAGATATCTGCGGTGACAGCGCAGTGCCGGTTGGTTCTGGAGTTCAACAAAAAGGCGGCATAGAAAGTGCCCTCAAGGAAGCGTTGAAACGTCTGTTTGCATATAAAGATGAATATGTGGGCGGTTTGTATAATCCGCTGAGTAGATCCAACCTGCGCGTTAATGATGTGAATTTTAATGAAGATGATGGGCTTATCACTGTTGATCTTTCTGGCACATACAAGCCAAGTGGGGATAAGTGTGATAATACCCGCGTGAAGGCTCAGATCTGGGGAACTGTCCGCCAATGGCGGGAAGTCAAGGCTACCAATATATATTTAAATGGTATACCTTTTGGCGACCGGGTATCGAATGACTGAAAAGCAATACTGCAGGCATTTTATTCGGTATATGCTTCGCCGGTTCAGACCCATGTGGATCCTGGCGGGCGTGCTTGGATTATCTCTGCTAGCTGCCTGTACCCCCAGGGAACAGCTCATCGAAGCCATCCTCACTGACAGCAGTACAGCAGTGTTAACGGCTACATCCGCACCTGCCACGGATACGCCCTTGCCTCCAACGCATACACCTGTACCTGCGACAAGCACGTCCACGCCGACCAAGACTGCGACTCGGACACCAACCAGCTCGCCAACTCTTACCGAGACCCCCACGGAGACTTCGCCGCCTCCTACGGCTTCTGGCGAGGAGGCAATCTATGTTTATTACATCCAGCTGGACACCGGTGGACCGGTCGCTTGCGGTGATAGTTTGATCAAAGTAAATACAGGCGCTTATCGGACAGGCAATATCGAGAGCGACGTCGCCTCCGCCCTGAGCCGTCTGTTTAACAAACAGGAATACATCGGCAATCTCTATAACCCTGTATTCAGGTCTAACTGGAAGATACAATCGATTAACTTCAAAGCTTATGAAGGTCTGGTCGACGTATCCCTGGACGGAGCGTATGTGCGTTCCGACGATCGCTGCGATGACAGCCGCGTGCGGGCTCAGATCTGGACTACGATCCGGCAGTTCTCGGACGTCAAAACGGTGTACATCCTTTTAAATGGCAACTTATTAGGGGATATCCTGGCTACCGGCAAGTAGCCTAAACGCTGCAGAAAACACATGCTGGGTAAAAATTTACGGGCAGATGTTGTTCAAAGCATCTGCCCGTATTGTTATCCTTCTCCTCCGTGAGAGACGACCAGGGATTTACAGATCAAGAGCTATCGAAACACCCTGGTGCTTCAGCGCGGATTGAGCGGCTGCAAGACGTGCAATAGGAACCCGGAAGGGTGAGCAGCTTACATAGTTGTTGCCGATAATATGGCAGAATTCGATCGAGGAAGGATCGCCGCCGTGTTCGCCGCAGATGCCAACTTCCAGGTTGTTGCGGATCTTGCGGCCATCTTTAACTGCCATCTCCATCAGACGTCCCACGCCTTCCCGGTCGATCGTCTGGAAGGGATTCTTCGGCAGGATGCCTTCTGCAACATACAGCAGGAGGAAGTTGCGCTCAGCATCATCACGACTGTAACCGTAAGTCATCTGTGTCAGGTCGTTGGTGCCGAAGGAGAAGAACTCGGCAAGTGAAGCGATCTCGGCCGCGGTAACGCAGGCGCGCGGAATCTCGATCATCGTGCCGAATTTGTATGGGAATTCAACACCCTTTTCATTCATCACCTGCCTGGCGATCTGTATCAGGCGCGGTTGGACGGCCTTGAGCTCGTTGACGTGACCGGTGAGCGGGATCATCACCTCGGGTTTGGCATGCACGCCTTTGAGGGTCGCATCGGCAGCACCTTCGAAGATTGCGCGGACCTGCATCTCGACGATCTCGGGCATGACGATGCTCAGGCGGATGCCGCGCAGCCCCATCATCGGATTGCTTTCGTGCAGCGCCTGGATGTTCTTGAGCAGCTCTTCTTTCTCCGCCAAACCCTCAGTGATTCCCTTGACACGCATGGTGATCACTTCCTCGAGCGTATCTTCAAGACCTGGTAGGAACTCGTGCAAGGGCGGGTCGATCAGGCGGATGATTACCGGGTAGCCATCCATTGCCTCGAACAGGCCCTGGAAGTCTGCGCGTTGATAAGGCAGCAGCTCATTCAAGGCGGCGGTGCGCTCGGCACTGCTTTTTGCCAGGATCATGCGCTGCACGACTGGCAGGCGTTGTGGTTCGAAGAACATGTGCTCGGTACGGCATAGACCAATACCGACTGCACCATAGGAGCGGGCGCGGCGAGCATCAGCGGGATAATCAGCGTTTGCCCATACCTGCAATCCTGTGGTTGGCCAGCCTTCAGGCGCTTTGCGGATGCCCGGTGTAGCGCAGATTTCATCTGCCCATTCGAGCAGGGTCAGCAAGTCGGTCTGCTCTTCCAGGGATGGTGCAGAAGTTGAGATCTTACCCACGTAGACCTCACCGGTAGTGCCATCGACTGAGATCCACTCGCCTTCCTTTACAACGATTTCGTTGGCGCGCATCAGGCGTTTTTCCAGATCAATACTGATAGAGGCGGCGCCGACCACACACGGTACACCGAACTGTCGAGCAACGACCGCAGCATGTGACGTAGCCCCACCCTCACTGGTGAGGATACCCTTGGCAGCCAGCATGCCGTGAACATCATCTGGCTTGGTGAAAGGGCGCACCATGATCACATCCTGGCCGTCTTCTTTCGCCATACGTTCCGCGGTATCGGCATCGAAGTAGACCTGTCCGACTGCCGCTCCTGGCGAAGCGTTCACGCCGACCGCATAAAGCCGCTTCTCATTCTTGGCCGCCTTTTTGACGTTTGCATCAAATTGCGGGTGCAGCAAGGTATCCACCTGCTCCGGGGTGACTTTCAAGATTGCAGTTTCCTTGCTGATCAAGCCCTCGCTCACCATGTCGACCGCGATTTTCACTGCCGCTTTCGCAGTGCGCTTTCCATCGCGGGTCTGCAGCATCCACAGCTTACCCTGTTCGATGGTGAATTCCACGTCTTGCATTTCGTGGTAGTGGTTCTCCAGCTTGTCGCAGATATCCAGGAACTGCTGGTAAGCCAGCGGCGAATCTTTTACAAGGTTCTCAATTTTTTCCGTGTTGCGGATACCCGCGACCACATCTTCGCCCTGGGCATTCATCAAATAATCGCCGTACATTTTCTTTTCGCCGGTTGCTGGGTCGCGGGTGAAGGCGACGCCGGTACCGGATTTCCAGCCCATATTTCCGAAGACCATGGTGACGATACTTACAGCGGTTCCCAGGTTGTGCGAGATGCCGGCCGCGTTGCGGTAGTCGATGGCGCGTTTCCCGTTCCAGGATTTGAACACCGCTTCGGTAGCCAGGCGGAGCTGTTCGAAGGGTTCCTGTGGGAAATCGAAGCCCATATGTTCGCGAACTGTCTTTTGAAAGTGTCTGGTTAATTTTTTCCAGTCTTCGGCCTCTAGATCGGTATCGGATTTAACGCCTTTTTGTTTCTTGTAATCTTCCAACACATCTTCAAAAGCTTCATCGGGCAGGTTCAAGACCACTGAGCCGAACATCTGCACCAGACGGCGGTAAGCATCGTAGACGAAGCGCTCATCACCAGTAAGCTTGACCATGCCGGCAGCGGTTTCATCGTTCAAGCCGATATTGAGCACTGTATCCATCATACCGGGCATGGAGAATTTGGCACCGGAACGGCAAGACACCAACAACGGGTTGTTAGGATCGCCAAATTTCTTCCCGGTCAGCTTTTCTACGTTTTTGAGGGAATCTAATTCCTGTTCCCACATACCTGGCGGGAATTTCTCTCCCACAGCCAGGTAAGCGTTACATGCTTCAGTGGTGACGGTGAAACCTGGTGGTACCGGAACGCCAATGCGCGTCATCTCAGCCAGGTTTGCGCCCTTACCACCTAAGAGAGCTTTGACATCATCCCATTTACCTCCCACTTCCTTTTCAGCCTGGTCGAGCTCGCTGAAAAGGTAGACCCATTTTTTCTCACTCATGAAGACCTCCTGATTAGAATTGGAATATAAGGGCAGAACCAAATTGATAGTTTACCACATTCTTGTTTTGTGGTTGACAGTCTGGGTCCTCTCCAGTATAATTCTTCTTCGCCCTGCCCCGGCAGCACGATCGCTGGGGCGCAATTCTGTATCCCCAACTTCCCCGTACTTCGGCACATACGCCTGGCAGGCTTGTTTTTATCGAGTTGCGGAAGGTGCGGTGAAGTGAAGCTTGGAGGAAGCTTATGAAATATGCTATTGTTGAAGATGGCGGTAAGCAGTATAAAGCCATCGTTGGAAGCACGATCGACGTCGATCATTTCGAATCGGAAGCAGGCGAACAAATTGACCTGGAGCGTGTACTTCTTCTCGTCAATGAGGACCAGGTTTCTGTCGGTACACCGCTGGTGTCTGGCGCGAAAGTGCAAGCCACAGTAGTGGATCAAGTCAAAGGGCCGAAAGTGGTCGTCTTTAAGTACAAGCCCAAGAAACGCTACCGCATTAAAACCGGTCATCGCCAGAAATATACCCGGTTGATGATTGATTCCATCGTTGAGGAATAGGAGGTACTGACATGGCGCACAAGAAAGGCGGCGGCTCCAGCCGCAACGGTCGAGACAGCCAGGCACAGCGCCTGGGCGTAAAAGTGTTCAGCGGGCAGCAGGTCCAATCCGGGAATATCCTGGTGAGGCAGCGCGGTACTCGCATCAAACCGGGACGCAATGTCAGCGTTGGCAAGGATGATACCCTGTTCGCCACGATCGATGGTATTGTCGTATACGAAACCATCCGAGATGATCGCAAGCGCGTCAGTGTATTCACCCTTGATGAATTCCAGAGCCATAGCGCCTGAAGCCGGGCGTGTGGACTAAGATATCAGGTACCGTCCCGTTAATTGAAAGGTGTTGTTTATGAAATCGAATACCCATCCAACCTACTATCCGGATGCCCAGGTGATTTGTGCATGTGGGAATACCTGGACTACGGGTTCGACTCGCAAGGTGATCCACACCGATGTCTGTTCGAGGTGTCACCCCTTCTTTACTGGCGAGCAGCGCATCGTTGACACCGAAGGCCAGGTTGATCGTTTCTACCGCAAGCTGCAGGCTCGCCAGCAGTATCTGGATGACAAGGATGCCCGTGCATCGGCGCGCATTTCTCCCGAGCGCGAAATTGCAGAATTGGAATTAGGTACCCGTGCCACAGAGGCCCTTGCCAAAGCCGGCATCACCAATGTCGGTCAGGTCCTCGAGAAGCTGAGCCTGGGTGAGAGCACTCTGCTCTCGATTGACGGATTTGGTCGCAAATCACTGGCTGATCTGAAAAAGCGCTTGCGCCAATTCGGTTATTACATGCCAGAAGTTGGCGAAGAGATCGTCGTCTAGTTAAGACGCAGGTTTTCCACAATTCACCAGTATTTCCCCTCCCTGACTTTGAGTCGGGGAGGTTTTTTCTGGGTTGCAGCCAGGTGTGATAGAATTTATTCGGCTGATCTCGCCAGCTCCCAATATTATTCCAAGGATAATTCATGAGACACCATACCGGATCAATCGAGGTCATCACTGGCTCAATGTTTTGTGGAAAGACGGATGAGCTGATCCGCAGGCTCCGCCGTGCTACAATCGCCCGTCAAAAGGTGCAGGTTTTTAAGCCATCTCTCGATAATCGGTATTCAGCCGGCAAAGTCACCTCGCATGCTGGCAGCGAGTTCGCGGCAGTTCCCATCGATAGAGCAGACGACATTCCCGCATACCTGGATAGCGCCACCACGGTCATTGCCATTGACGAGGCGCAGTTTTTTGATGACCGTATCGTTGCAATCACCCAGGCACTGGCAGATCGTGGGATGCGCGTGATCATTGCTGGATTGGACACGGACTTTCGCGGCGAGCCATTTGGGCCAATGCCTGTGCTGATGGCAAAGGCAGAGCGAGTGGATAAGCTGCAGGCCATTTGTATGGTGTGCGGGGATGCAGCTACACGTACGCAGCGTCTGGTGAATGGACGTCCAGCGCATTACGATGAGCCAATTGTAGTGGTGGGCGCTGCCGAGATGTATGAGGCGCGCTGCCGCCAGCATCATGTAGTTCCCAGGGATTGACCATGCAGGATTATCACGAATTTCTCTCCGAGATATTAATCACTGAAGAGCAACTCGAAGTGCGCATCGCTGAACTGGGGGAGCAGATCAGCCGTGATTATGAGGGGCATACGGTCCACATGGTGTGCATCTTGCGCGGTGGGGTGCTTTTTCTGACCGACCTGATGCGCAAGATTAGGATCCCGAACACGATTGATTTTATGGCGGTATCTTCTTATGGCGTGGGTGCACGCCAATCGACCGGACAGGTGCGCATTACGCTCGACTTGCTGCAGGATATCCGTGATCGGGATGTCCTGTTGGTCGAAGATATCGTCGACAGCGGTTACACAATCGCCACCGTACTTGAGTTCCTGGCCACTCGCCACCCCCGGAGTTTGAAGGTGTGCACGCTCCTGGATAAATCAGAACGTCGGGAAATCGAAGTCCCCATCGATTATTGCGGCTTCAAGATTCCGGACAAATTTGTTTTTGGTTATGGGCTGGATATCGACGAGTTCTACCGAAATTTGCCTTTCATCGGGGCTGTCGATCCTGGGCGCTACCAGCCGTCCCACTGATTGAGTCTATCGAATTTCCACACCATCAGGCAGCGCATGCCAGAATTAATAAACCCACCATTTGCCTCATTGTTGGGACAAATTCGGTCAAACATCCCAGCAGATTTGCCCATATATCTGGTAGGGGGAGCTGTCCGGGATGCAATGCTGGGTCGCAAGGTGCGCGATCTGGATTTTGCCATGCCTGCCGCTGCGCTTCAGTCCGCTCGCAGGGTCGCAAATGAGCTGCAGGCTGCGTATTATCCATTGGATACGGAGCGAGAGACCGGTCGGGTTGTCCTTACCTCACCGGAAGGACAGCGCAGTTATCTGGATTTTGCTACTTTTCGCGGCCCTGATTTAGAAGCCGATTTACGCGCACGTGATTTTACTGTCAACGCCATGGCTGTAGACCTTAATGCGCCGCAGTCACTGATCGATCCATTAGGTGGTGCAGCTCATCTTCGGGCCAGGCAGCTTCACGCATGTAAACAATCAGCGTTTTTAGACGATCCGATTCGCATAACCCGCGGCGTGCGCCTGGCGGTAGAGCTGAATTTCCGCCTACACCCCGATACTCTTGCAATCATACGTAAGGCAATCTCGGGCTTGACGCACGTATCAGCAGAGCGCGTTCGGGATGAGCTGGTTCGTATGTTCGAAGGTGTGCCGGTGGGGAGCTGCTTGCAGGCCCTGGATGTGCTGGGGCTGATCCCTTACTTGCTGCCGGAGCTCTCAGCTTTACGGGGTCTTGAGCAGCCTCCGCCCCACATCAACGATGCCTGGAGGCATACATTAGATGCCATCAATAAGCTGAGTGCTCTACTGAATGTTCTGGCAGTCAACTACGACCCAGATAGCGCTGCAAACCTGATAACCGGACAGGTTTCTCTACGGTTAGGTCGCTATCGCCAGCTGATCAGCGATCACCTGGCAAAGGAAATTTGTGTAGGGCGCTCTGGACGCGGTTTGCTGTTTCTGGCAGCTCTGTACCATGATGTGGGTAAAGCCCAGGCGCGCCAGGAGGATGAGACCGGACGGGTGCGGTTCCTTGAGCACGAAGTTCTGGGGGCGGATCTGCTCGCTCTGCGTGGGCGCGAGCTGCACTTGGGCAATCCGGAGATCGGACGCCTTTATACCATCGTCCGCCACCATATGCGTCCGATTTTACTGGCTAATACAGGCAAGCTGCCTTCATCGCGGGCGATCTACCGCTTTTATCGAGATGTGGGAGAAGCCGGCGTGGATATCTGTTTGCTCTCTCTGGCAGATGTGTGGGCTACTTATGGACCAGATCTCTCGCAGGATATTTGGCACCAGCAAGTCGAAGTTGTCCGCTCGTTATTGGAGGGTTGGTGGGAGAGACAAGATGATATTGTTCGTCCACCAGCACTATTAAATGGTGATGAACTGATGGCCGGATTATCTATCAAACCCGGTCCGCTGGTTGGGAAATTGCTGGAAATAATCCGCGAAGCTCAGGTGGAAGGAATAGTGACAGACCGCCAGGGGGCATTAGATCTGGCGCGTATTTATCTGGAACGAGAAGTGTAAAGTCGGGCTTGCTTTGCCGTGGCACTCAGGGATATATTTCGTCCAGCATCGGCTCGTAGAAACACCGGCAGCCTAAGCCATGGGAGCACCCATCAATCGGGAGTCGAGACGCTTGATCTTTTGCATAGGCTCCCTCTGCTTCCCGACAGGCTGGGCAGCAATCGTGAGCGACGACAAGGCGTACATTTTTCACACGTGGATTTTCTTTAAAGCGTTTAAGCGCTACAGCGGTAGCTGAGAAAACGCTCAGATCGGCATTGCACTTATTGCAGTGAGTAGCCAGGTCGGGTGAAGTCGTTCCGCATACTATACAAATCTGCACGTTGCCGCCTCCGAGAGCAGTTTGCTTATATTTAGACTCTTAGAACATTAACATCGACAAACTAATGTCGTTCATACAGGCT
>CAZGIX010000080.1:0-18331 GCA_964525785.1 uncultured Anaerolineaceae bacterium | reverse complement strand
TCATTGTAGGAGAGCACCAGGTCGACCTTGCGCATAACTGCAAGCTCGGTGTCGCGCATGATTGCCGCCCTCTCGACTTGATCGCGGTCACGATTGCTGATGCCCATGCGTAGCTCGCGCAGGAAATGTAGATCGGCGTTGTTGAAGACGATTTTCGCCTGGGGGGCAACGCTTCGAATAAGATCGATGTACTTATCAGCGACGTAAAATCGGGTGATGTAGACGATGTCAAATTCAGCACCACGCTGCTCGATGAGCGAACTCACCGATTGCGTAAACGGCGCGTACTGGCATTCGATGCCCATGCGTTGTAGGGCTTCAGTGTAGTCGCCGAGATAATTTAGGCTCTCGGCTACAAAGGTAAGTTTGAAGCCAAGCGACTGCAGGATACGCATTTCCTGAACAGCCGCGTAGCTGCCCGCATCCTTGTCAGGCTGGGGTGTAAGGGCATCGATGACAAGCGCCCGGTAGCTGACGTTGCGATCCTTGATCAGGTCGGCCTGCTGACCAACCCGGCCGTTGTTGCGATAGCTGTCCGCCCATCTCGCCTTGAACTTCGGCTGATTGACGAGCTGGAATCTCTTCATGCCGGACTCGGTGCTGGTGCCGCTGCTGACGCCCTCGAAGTGAACGACTTCCGAGAAAGGCGTGTAAATGGTCTTGAAGCCCTTTTCCCTAACGCGAAAGGCAAGGTCGGTGTCTTCAAAGTAAGCGGGCGCGAAGTCTTCATCGAACCCGCCGATGTCCTTCCAAAGTGCGGCGGGCAGCATGATGCAGGCGCCCGAAATGTAGTCAACCTGTCGCACATAGTTGTAGCGCGGGTCTTTCGCGTTTCCGCTGCGGCCGTAGTTCCAAGGTTGACCATTGCTCCAGACAATGCCGCCGGCTTCCTGCAACGCTCCGTTTGGGTAAACCAACTTGGCACCCGCCAGGCCGACCCCGTCGAAGGTTTCGAACACATTCAGCAGTTCGTCGATCCAGCCTGACGACACTTCGGTGTCGTTATTGAGCATCACGATGTAATCACCGCGTGCGAGTTCGGCACCGCGATTGCAGGCCTTTACAAAGCCTTGTGCCTTGTCGTTGCGCACGTACTCGATGCCTTCGACAAGTGACTTGATTCCGGTTGTCTGGTCTTCCGATCCATCATCGACAACGACGACCTCAAAACTTGCGTCATTCGGCGCCAGCAGCAACGAAGCGAGGCAGTTATATGTCACTGCGAACTTGTCGTGGGCCGGTATGACAATGGAGACCCTCGGGTGGCCAGGCTTGTGAAAAACCAATGGTGGAAATTCCTTGCGCTGCGTTCCGAACCCGCGAATCACCTCTTCATGGACAGTTGCAAGCTGGGCGACATAAGCAGCGACGGTAGCGTCATTCCATGCGCCGCTCTTCCCAGCATGGCGTCCGATATTCTTCAACTGACGCCGCAACGATTCATATCGCTGTTGACCGGACGGGACGAGATAGGCTGGCAGATAAGGCCCACAGTTGCGGCGCAGAACCTCCTCTGGCGTTGAGACATAGGGAACAACCGCGGAAATTTCACCCACGACAAATGGAGGATCCATCACCCGAACACTGAACAGGTGTGGCAGGCCGTCAAGGCTTGATGCAGGCAACGGGATACGGAAGCGATGATCGCCGCCACCCTCAAATGGCTGATCGGCAACAACCGATGCCACGGCTTTGCCGTTATCCAGCAGCACAACCGGCAGGGCTTCTTCGGCTTTCTCCCGGTGCCGCACCCAGCCTGTCAGGACGGTCCCCACCAATTCGTCAACGTTGCCCTCGAGCAATCCAGTCGTCTTGAATATCAACGGGGAACCGCCGAGTATTTGACCAGTATCAACGATGCGCGCAGATATTCTATGCTCGTGACCAGAACAAAACTCGATGGGCAGACCCACCCGCAGACCATGCCGACCGTCACCGATTTTTGCCGCGAGCAAATCATCACGATACTCATCCGCCTCAACTCTGCAGAACGGCTCGCCATCCGCCAATAGCTCAATCAACACGGGGCTATCAGGCATATCCGGATTCCAGGCCCAGCCCGTTATCTCTAGGTCGACAATCCCATCCAGATTGCCAAGAAATCCAGATTGTGACGTTGGTGAGTTCACACCACTTTCAACAGCCATATCGTTATCTCTTGCCCCGTTTATTTCCATAAGGGTACTTACTCCCTACAGCGTCCACTTGAAAAAAGCACACGGCCAACAAGAAAGCGGTGCCGACAGGTTCATCAGGCCATGACACATCAAATGACCACTTTCAAGATTCTTGTATCCCATCAATTTTCTTACAGCATCAGGAAGCAAGGGATAACGGCGGCCGCACAATCCCGATTGGCGCCACATCATCGGGAAACTCTGCCTTACTCAGCCCGCCAGCCTCATTTGTCGCGATCAAATCCCATTGAAATCCTCGCACGGCAGGTGGATTAATCTTGAATATTATCAGGCCGTTTTCCTCATATTTTCTCTGGACATAATTGACATCGTAAATCGTTGCATTCGTTGGATCCTCCGGATTGATGTACAAGCAGTTCTGGAACTCTTGCATCATCGGAAATCCGGTCTTGTCGAACAGAAACCAGGTGGCACGAAACACGCCGCCCTTATCAAGAACTCTGGCACACTCGGACAAATAATGGTCGATATGGCTTTCCACGATATGCGTAAACACTGAATGCGCATTGACCAGGGTGAACTTTTCCTGGGTTTGGAATGGCACGTCCTCCTTGCTTCCACCAGGATTAAACCCGGCATTGAAGGCATCATGGTGGGAAAAGCTGAAATTCTCATCCAGAGGTTCAAGATTCGCCTTGCACCACTCTATGGAATTCCGGTACAAGTCCACACCGAAGTAGCGACGTGGCTTATACATTTTCTGCAACAGCAATTGACGAGCATTGCGGCCACACCCACATCCAAAGTCAAAGAAACGCTCATATTTTTCAGGCGCAATCTGGTCCCCGAAAATCAGGCCACCCTCCGGATTGTCAAAATAAATATCTTCGACCGGTCCCACGGATTTGCGCAGTTCGATAGGTGGAAATGGGATGTCCATGTATCGCTCCTTTAAAAATGCTTACACGATGCTTACAAGCTTTTTATTCACCCACAACATTCACTTTCCACAGTAGGTTCAGTGCAAACCTGTGCACTGCGCCAGACAAGCAGCGGGGTGCGATGGAGAACGTCGACTTTCGGATGCAGCCAGACAGTAGCGCCGCTCATGCGTGTGGACCAAAATTATGTTTTCGCGGTATTGATTTGCATGAATGCACCCCATGAGATGGGGAAACGTGATTCCCAGAATGCTAGTGGCCATACTTCTGCTTGATGTCATAAGGCTGTAGCGGATGCTCAAACCGACCCTGCTTCAGCAAGGCCGGGAATTTCAATTTGAGCGAATTTTCGGACGTTGACTCCTGCACTATCTATGCATGATTATGCTGCATCCAACTGACACCCTGTTACCGTCAAATCTCAGTGCAAACACGAATCGCTTAACAAAGTGACCATAGAACCAAGGGAAATGCATCAATGCAAGGATCGATCGACAACGTCCACAACGGAAAATGCTACGGCTGGGCTTTCGACGACCAGTCTCAGACCCCTGTTGCCGTTTCCATCTACATTGACGACAAACTTACCGCCCGGGGGTTTGCCAACCAGTATCGCGCCGATCTGGAAAGTGCGGGAATCGGTGATGGACATGCCGCCTTTGTCATCGACATCCCGGAGTCATTTCGGGATGGTCATTATCACGCGATGGAAGTCAGAAGCCAGGCCGGCACCGTTATCGCCAGCCGGAATGAGATCCTGGTTGTTCCACGCCTGACGCCCGCCGAATTTGCCCGGAGTGCGCCCTGGGTCGACAGCGATGACCACACCTTCCAGGCAGAACTCAATCGTCGCCTGGCACGCCGTGAGATTCAAGAAAACGTTGTGGAAAAGCTGAGGTTCTTCCGCGAGAATGGCTACGTCGCTATCGAACAGGCCATTCCGCATTGGTTGATCGACAAAGTGCTAGATGACGTCGAGCGCGCATGGAACTCCCCTCCCTCCATTCTCGTATTGAACAATACGCTCAAGCAGCCTGTATTGATGCAAGACGTCGTCCAGAGTCCCGGATTCCGCAGTACTTCATTTCGCTATCTGGACTTCCACAACGTCTCAGACGCCTGCGCCGAAATCATGATGAACCCACAGGTTCTCGATTTCGTAAGAACCTACCTGGATGCCGACATCGCGGCGATGCAAACGCTGCTTTTCGAGAATGGAACGCAGCAACGCAGCCACCAGGATTTCCCCTATGTCCATTCGCTGAAGCCCGCATCGCTGGCCGGAGCATGGGTGGCACTTGAGGATGTCCACCCCGATGCGGGTCCTCTGTTCTATTGGCCGAAGTCGCATCGCCTCGTAAAAACCTATGAGTTTGAGGACGGCACCGTTCTGGCCGAAGGCGATGGCGAGCACGTCCGCAGGTACGAGGAGTACCTGGAAAACTCCTGTCGTGATCTCGGTCTAGAAAAGGTGCAGTTCACGCCAAAAAAAGGCGATGTTCTGATCTGGCACTCTGCTCTCGTACACGGGGGAAGCACTCGCAATAACCTTGCCCTGAGCCGTAAAAGCATGGTGACTCATTACACCACCTTGGACGCGTATCCGTTCGACCGCCGGCACCCCCAGACACCACCTGTGACGGTCCAACGACACAGCGGGATTTACTATGCATCACAACGTGAAGGGCATCAAGAGGGCTTGTATTCCTTCGACTAAGCCAACTGCCGCCGGTGAAACGAAAAGCGCAGCATCTGACGCGCTTTTTTGAAAACGGTGCTGGAGAAAACCTGTGACGCTTTTGGGGGTGGACGAATCACCCCAGCCTTTTTATGGAAAATTCAGGACTTGAGGCAGGTTTGATAGTTTGGATGGCTTCGCTGCGGTCGGTTATTAGCAGTCTGTCGCAGCTTACGGTGCATGGAGTGACAAGAGGTTTTGATTCACCATCCCAGATTGGCGTACCCAACCAACCACATGCCGATGGATGCCTCTCCACCAGGCATCCATCGGCTATCCGAATCCCCGCAGACCGTCAGCGGTTGTCGTTCAGCAGTCTATGAACCTTTTGACCGACATCAACGGGATTCAGCCTTGCCCTGATCGCTTTTGAAGCGGCTGAACCAAGCCTCTCCCGAACATCGGCATCGGTCAGGCGATCAAGGTACTCCGCCGCCTGCTCAATGTCAGGGTCACCCCACAACGTACCAGCCGGATAGGGCCCATGATCCCTGTCGGTAGCAATTACATTCGCGCGCACCAGACAGGAATCGAGCTCCGTCATGAAGTCAATATTGCCTGAATAAGCGGAGGCGACAACCGGCTTACCCATCGCCATGGCCTCGGCCAAGGTGAGCCCGAACCCTTCTGAACGATGCAGCGAGACATAGACATCGAGAGACTTCATCAGGGCAAGCGTGTCCTCTCTGGTAAGAGCGTCCGTCATCCAGATTACGTTCAATCCGTCTGCCGCGAGCCTGAGCTGTGAGAACTCGAATGGTGCCATTTCTGGTGAACTCGCCTTGAGCACCAGCAGCGCCTTTTTGTTATGAGGACCAAATGCCTTTCTAAAGGAATTCAACAGCGCCAAAGGATTCTTCCTCTCGATAACGCTTTTGCAATCGAAGAAGAAACCAAACACCGTTTCGCTTTCAGGAAGACCAAACCGCGCCCGATCTGCCGCGACCTCATCAATGCCATCAAAATCGAGGACATGCGGAACAACGTGAACCGGAACGTCCACGACCTTGCGGATTGCATTCGCTGAATACTCACTGGGCGTCCAGATTTCAGTCAGCCCCCCTGCATCGGCATGCGATCCAGGTAAAGATTCCGTCTCCCACACCCAGTAACCAATGTTCTTACGTTTTTGCCAGAACGCGTGAGGTAGGCGCCCCCTTACGTGCGGATACTCATCGCCATTGGCAACGATTATGTTCACCCCTTTAGCGGGGTCATGTGATGACAGCAATCGGCCCGACAGCATATCGTTTAGGTCGACCCAGTTACCAAGATGCGTCGTGGGCAATGAAACCTCCCTGCACGCGATACCGGAGGCCGCCAGGGTCCGTGCCATCGAGCGCGCTGACTCCCCCATTCCAGTCGGTGTATGGAAATACCCCGCCAGATTTACGCCGGTTCGACCTGACTGGAGCGCAGAAAAACATTCCATCAGATGAGCGCGCAGAACTGGCATTTCGACTTGCCCATCGGCGGGATGGATTTGCCGCTCACTGCGGACCAAGCCAAGCGCAATCCGCAGCCGATTTACCCCGCTTTTGCGATGTGGGCGTTTTTGTACCAAAGCAGAGGCATCCGCCAGCCAGCTCTTTTCCCTTTGGGCCTGATTAACCAAAATCTCCACGAACGTCCCGGCGTGTTTACCGTTCTCAAAGACCGTATCGAAACGGTCTCTCAACTCGGCGTTATGGTAATAATGCTGTTCCGCTTGCGCCGCAACATCTTGGCCCAAGGAGTGGGTATAAAGCTGGAAAAGGGAATTACCTGTGGCATGCACACCCGCATCCGTGAGCATGTCACGGAGATGACGCATATCGAACAGCGTCCCGCCGCCAACCAGATTACCCTGCAACCATGGACTATGACCGAGAATGATCGCTGCCAACAGGTTGGGGGCCCCTTCTGCGAAGCCATCGAACCATGCAACATCCTCGGGAGTGACAATGTTCCGCGGACATGCCTCGGCATAGAGCCATTGGACATAGCGAACGCGCTCATTGTCGACAAACGGAAACCTGAACTCGCGCTGCAGACCGGTATCCTGAAGAAAAAGCATCAGAACTTTCAACAGACCTTTGCGATGTGCGAGAAAGGCCTTTCCATCGTCAACGAAGAAGGCATCCTCGACCGTACCGTATTGTTCGATCCATTGAGCATATTTCTCGGAACCTTCAATGGATGTAAACGCGGCGGGAAAGGCCGCTTGCAGATCAGGACGTCGTCGCCAGCACATCAAGGCATGTTTCACCACATCTACGCGGTCAAGCAGGTGCCCATATAAAGCAAACAACTCACCAATGCTTTCTTCATTGCCGCCAGACGACCTCACCCATCCACGAATGTCCTCAACGTGATCGACCGTTTCGAAAGACTTGGGATAGGCCGCCTTCACATCCGGACGATAGTGCTCCAAAGCAACCAGCAATGGTGCAATTGCGCGCCGGTCGAACTGGAAATTCGGGGTCATCAGAAAACGGCAAAACGCATCTGGCTGTGTTCCTGGTGAAGGGATATTGAGCCCTTTCTCAATTGCCCGCCGAATGACAAATTGCGTCAGCTTCCCAAGGCGAACACCATTCAATATGGCATTGAAGGCAACCGGGATACTTGAAAATTCATTGTAGCCATTGGCGAAA
The DNA here is from genome assembly GCA_964525785.1 of uncultured Anaerolineaceae bacterium. Lineage (GTDB taxonomy): Bacteria > Chloroflexota > Anaerolineae > Anaerolineales > UBA4823 > JAQBDA01. The sequence continues at coordinate 10,878 of CAZGIX010000080.1, read as the reverse complement.
AGTTCGTCGGCGTACTGTCGAGCGATGGATGCGAGCGCGGGGTTGCCTGAGAGTTGGTGGCGTGTCTGATGCTTCGACAATGTGTCGAGCTTATTCGGGTTAAACCCACTGAAATGAAAAAATACCAGCGGTTTGCCGTTTACCCAAAATGAATCGTCAATTTGCTGGAGCTTGCGCTCGTGCAGGTTCCAGTAGGCCACATTAAGTGCGGGATCCTTGAGAATCTCGACACCGTCAAAGTAAGACGGCGCCAGATCCATCCAGCGTTGATCCACGAACAAGGCGTTGGGCAGATCCACTACGCACTTGAAAGCGAGGCGCCTGCTCCACCAATCCAGGAGGCTAGCAACGCTTGGGTCATTGCGCACCCCGAGAAAGCCCAGGTTGTGCACCCCGCTGTGCATGATGTCGGTTTCAGTTGGGGTTTTGCCATCCTCCGGGGGCGGGGCGAGCATGTGCGGCGTCAGTACAATCGACGATCGTGACAGCGCCTCGTAGACCGATGCCAGGGGAGCAGTGATGAACAAATCCGGATCGAGATAGAGGGCGCTCTCCAGGTTGTACTCGTCCATCAGGTAACGCAGCAGATAGGGTTTGACAGCTGTGCTCAGCTCCAGGATCGAATATTGGTATAGGAAGAGTTCCCCCAGAGGCAGGTTGAGGCTATCGAGTTGCACAAGCTCGAACTGCTCCTTGCCGGGGTCAAATGCGCCATCAAGCCGATCGACAAGCAGAACAAAAAAGCGCCCGTCAGGATGGTGCTTCAGAAACGAAGCACAAAGTGTCCGCGCAAAGGGAAGGTAATTTCGCGCAACGATGGTTGCGGCTACAGCCTGCATGATTAGAGATATCTTTCTAAATGGACCAAACAAATCCCGGGCGGCTCAATGCACGTCCACCGTCAAGGGATAGCCGTGATGGAGGGAGCAGACCGGTTGGGTATTTAAGGAAAAATCCGGTGTTTTCAGAGACAGGTTCGGATTGTAGTAGGGGTCGGCACTCAGCTCATCGCGCCAAGTGCTCTGCATGTACCGGATTTCACGGTCAAATCGTGCCCTTTTTTCCGGGGTGTCCTCGGCGCCACGGCTGAGTGATTCATGATGGTAAAGCTCCGCTTCCGGGCAATATACATTTCGGAAGCCTGCTTTCCGTAGGCGCAAACACAGATCAACGTCATTGAAGGCAACCGGAAGGTTGACTTCATCGAACATCCCAGTCTCCATAAAGAGGCTTTTCCGTATCATCAAGCACGCACCTGTCACGGCACTGAAGTTCTGGGCAAGTCGAGCCCGACCAAAGTGGCCGGGGGCATCACGCTCAAGGTAAAGATGGGCATGATTAGCCAACCCGCCGACACCCAGAACAACGCCTGCGTGTTGGACCTTACCATCCCGGTAAAGCAGACGTGCGCCTACAGCGCCTATTTCAGGCCTTAACGCGAAACCGACCATTTCATCCAGCCAGCCCTCTGCTATTACCTCTATATCGTTGTTGACGAATCCCAGAATCTCACCCCTTGCCTCGCTTGCAGCAAAATTGTTGATGGCCGAGTAGTTGAAGGGGGCGTCATAGCGAAACAACCTGATGCGTGGGTCATCCCGCAATTCGGCGAAATAGTCGCGTGTGGCCCTTTCCCTGGACTGGTTGTCGATCAGCAGGATTTCCCAGTTTGGGTAGTGGGTCCTGCCACGGATGCTTTCGATGCATGCACGAAGAACATCGACGCGGTCGCGCGTCGGAATAATCAGGCTGACAAGAGGGGGCGGCGATGGAATGGGATAGCGGACGTGATAAGTACCCGGATAAGGCCCGTCTTCGGCGATGGCTCCCGTTTCACTCAAGTGATCTTGCAGAGCCCTTAGTCCGGCCAAGTGTGCGTAATTCTTGTTGCCTGGAATTCGGGCTGATGAATCAGCATGCGCGCGCCAGTGATATAAGACCCGCGGAATATGGTGGATTTTCTCAGCCGATGTTTCCAAAGTGCATCGCAGGACCAAATCATAATCCTGCGACCCCTCGAAACCGACCCGAAATCCACCCACTTTGCGAATCAAACTCGTCCGATAAATCCCCAAATGGCTAAACACGTTTTGGGAATAGAGCAACAATGGATTCCAGTCCGGCTTGAAATAAGGATCATACCGTCTGCCCGTTTCCTCGATTTTGTCCTCATCCGTGTAAAGAAGATCCAGTTCTGGAAAGCGGTTGATTTCCACTGCCACATGATAAAGCGCGTGGACTGGAATCAAATCATCCTGATCCATCAGAGCGACGAATTCCCCATTAGCCAACTCGAAGGCGGAATTCGATGCGCGGGAAATATGCCCATTAGAATCCCGATAAACCACCCTTATGCGAGAGTCCAGCCGGCAATATTCTTCCAATATTTGTCGAGTTGCCGGCTCGGTGGAGGCATCGTCAGCAATGCACAATTCCCAATGGGGATATAACTGCATAATGACCGAATCTAGCGCCTGTCTAAGGTAATCCTCTACGGGGTTATGCACCGGCATGACGATGGAAATCAAGGGCTTGTATGGCAGTGTAGGGATCTGCTTTTCAATGGCCTGCTTGTCGCCTTCACTCAGGGTATCGTTGATACGGATAAAGTCTTTGTAATCAACACCGGCGTCCCGCGCCATACGGCGCTCCGCGCCCTGTTGATAGGCGTGCTGCAGGTTGAAAAGAATATCGAGCCAGGAAATCTGACCAGAAGCGTGATGAAGTTGGCTCTGATTCTTACGGTACCTGTCGAATAGCACGCGCGCCAGTCTTCGATAGAAACCCTCCAGCCAGGTAATGCGATGAATGATCAAGGGGCTTTGCTTAAATCGCCCGGCGGACTGACACGGTGACCAGAACAGGGCTCTAACTCCTTTGGGCAAAAAGAAAACTTCCCGAACGCTTCCCCTGCGATTTGACGGAATGGGTATGTAGCTTGTCTTGCCAACCGCGTTTCCATGATCAACATAGAGCTTTGCGACGCGGTCGCCCGCATGGCGTGTTAGAGCGGCTTCCAGGTAATACCAGCCCGAACTGATCCTGGTTGACCCCCATTTCAATGAAAATTGGGGATCAGCACCCAAGGCTATCCATTCCCCCTGGATTGGGTCAATTGGCTTGATATCCACCATTGGTTGCAGAGAGATCGCAATCCACTTTCTCGGTAGCAGCAATAAAAGGCTTTCAAGAAACTTCACCCAGCATGGCATGGGTAGAAGCTTCTCCCGGACTTCTTTTTTGAGCTGCCAATAGCCTTTATTCACGATTGCGCGTGATAGTAATCAAGCGCCTCATCAACCCGGTCAAACAGCATCAAGGTCCCGTTGCTTAAAACGGCGGCACGTTCACAATGTTCGGCAATATAGGCCGGACTGTGGGAGACGATGACCATGGCTTTGTCCTTCCGTTTCTCGAACAACTCGGTATGGCATTTCTCATGAAAACGGCTGTCACCTACCGCCACAACCTCGTCGATGAGATAGCAATCGAAATCAATCGCCATAGAGAGCGCGAAGGCAAGCCGCGCACGCATGCCCGATGAGTATTTTTTGACGGGCTCTCGCAGATAGGATCCCAAGTCCGAGAAAGCCTCCACAAAAGGAATGGCGGGACCAATGGGGGCTCCATAGACTCGGCAGATGAATCGCAAATTATCCAAACCTGTGAGGCTGCCCTGAAACCCACCAGTGAATGCTAGCGGCCAGGACACACTCATGGTGCGGCGGACATGCCCGCTTGTTGGCAATTCGGCACCGCTGATAAGACGGATCAGGGTGGACTTGCCGGCGCCGTTACGTCCCAGGATGCCGATTTTTTCGCCCTTGTGGATGGTCAAATTCACATCATGCAAAACTTCCCGTGGGCCATGACGGGTGCCATATATTTTGCTGACATTCTCGATGCTGATCATTCCGGCTCGACCCTGAGTTGAGTTTGCCGCGCCAGAATGAGCCCCACCAACAGTAGAACCAGATTGACCGATGCAAAGTAAACGAGGTTGTAGTGCGTGGTGACCCACTCACCGTAATAGCCATGGCGCAGCATTTCAACACCATGAACCATTGGAACCCAAAGCAGAACTTCCTGCAGTGCTCTAGGCAACCAGTCAATCATGAAGACGGCACCCGAAAGGGGAAACATAAGATAAGTTATGGTGTGCCAGACGCGATCGACAACTTCCGATCGTTCCGAAATGGAACCGATCACCAGCCCGAGCCCCACCGAAAACCAGACCAGCATCAGCCAGGCAAAGACCATGGTTAGGACATCTGCCGGAGCACTCATCCAGCCAATGGCCATAAAAAAGAGGGAGAGCACGACCAGGGATATGGTCGCGCCGGAAACTTCCAGAACAAGCCGCGCCAGGAATATATCGATCACCCGCACATTGCGGTGATACATCAAACTCAGGTTGGGGGCGATCGCCAGATTGCAGCGGTTGACCGCGTTACGCCACAAGAGCACTGAAGAATAGCCAGTCAAGGCGAACGAAATGATGTCGATGTGGTGCTCATGGCCGAGCTTGAGCAGGGTCCACAAGCCGGCTACGCCCAGGGTGAACAACATGGGCTCTACGAAAACCCACATGAACCCGATGTTGTGCCGGCCGTATCGGGTAAGGATCTCGCGCATGAGCAAGGCGCCGATCACCCTCGTTTGGATAATCAGAGAGCGCTTGAATTCAGCACTGACCAATCCAGCCACAGTCAGTCCTGATGTTCCTTGACACCTGAGATCAGGAGGCTGAGAACCCCCCATGCAACAAGACCCAATGCCAAGGTGGCTGCGACATTGCGCAATCGCCGTGGCTCGACGGCAACATCGGGCTTGCCGGGCTCGACGATGCGATCGAGATAGAGTTGCTTGCGTTGCGCTTCATTGTGGGCCTGCTCGAGTGAGGCCAGAGCAGTCGCGAGTTGCTTGTCTGCAAAGGCCCGTTCAAGTGCCAGACGTTCGAATTCGGCCGCCTTGCTGCTAAGCGAGCGTTCGCCTCCGGCAACCTTGGCCGTTTCCTTCTCGATCTCGGCTTCGAGAATACCGACCTGACGCTTCAATACTGGAACTTGCGGGTTGTTGGGGGCGAGGCTCTTAACCTGCGCCAGTTGCGATTTGGCGGCGATGAGTTCCTCTTGCAAACGGCTGACCTGCTGGAGCTGCAGGGCCGACTGTCTTTCAGGATCAAACACCGCTTTTTCTGTGCGGTAGCGAGACACCGCCAGGGCAGCAGCGCGAGCTTTGTCCTCAGCCTTATCGACCTCGGCCTGAGCATAGCGGATCATGTCCTGCCGCGAGCGCTCGTTAAGTTGATTGATGAGTGCCTCACTCATCTCAAGCAGCATCTGGTTGATCATTTGTGCTTCTGCCGCATCAAACGAACGAACCCTCAAGGTGGAAATGCTTGAGATCGTGTCGAGCTGAAGGCTGACCTGCTTCTGGTAGTAACGATGCAGCGCCTCAAAACTGTCGTCCTGATCCAACTCCGGGAAGCGGCTCAAGACGTCACCGGTGCCGTAGGTCTTGTCCAGCTTCAGTTGCGTGTTCAGCTTGCGAAGAGCATCCCTCGACAGCATGAAGTCGTGGACGCTGTAAGTGTCGTCCTGGGATCGGCTTAGTCCTGCGCCCTGCAATATCGCTCCGAGGCCTGTGACGGTTTGTTTTTGCGGGCTGCGAATGATGAAGCGCGATTCGGAGATGTAAACGTCGGAAGCAATCAGGCCAAAATACAAAATTGCCAGCAAAGTCGGCGCGACGACTGTCACGAGAAACAGCCGGTTCATTCCGAATAATTTTTGTTTGAGCGTAGACAAGGGGAAATTGACGCGAATTGAGTGCAGAACGAATTATCTCATCCCGTTAAGGAGGGCGAGCCATGGTCAAACACTCAGCCTTAGATATTTTGTTTGGCGCCTGAGCCAGCTTTTGATTTCAGGTCCAGCACATTAGCGTCAACCGCAGTATTGCCCCCCCACACCAGTCCCACGCTCGATCCTGGAATATCCAGCCGCTTGTAGAAATTGCCGTTTAGTTGGGTGTGCCGGATGAGATAACGGCGGAACCGCATCAAGAGTTCAGGATTGGGCAACACGTTATGTGCATCACGCCAAAAATCCTCCAATTCGCCCTGATAGGTCAACCCCTCCATGTCATACACAGCTGACTTGCATGCCTTGACAGGCAGGCCATGATCGAGCGCGGACAGCCCGACTGTGCTGTTGGCGACAACCATACCCAGCGAATGATCGAGCAAGGTCGGCAAATGCTGGTCGTGCAGGTACATCACCCTCCCCTGCACGCCGAACTCCCCACAGAGGCGGTTGATGAACGTGGAATAGTCGTGATAGCCGCGGTCCATAGGGTGGTGCTTGATGACCAGATAGGTGTTATCAGGCGCGTGGCGAGCGAACGACTCCATCACCTGGCGGATAAAGTCCTCGACGGAATCAAACCTGGAATGCACCCGAACCTGGGCATCGTTGTGCACCTGGAGTGGAACGAGAAAGTACTTTTTCGACCAGTCGGTCGTCAGCCTCGACAACGCGCTCCGGTCCTTCAAGGCGCAGGCCATTTTGCGCCAGAGCGAACGCACCCATGGTATGGCCTCCAGCGGGCTCAAGGAGCGGTGATGCTGGTAATGGCGAAACCAGGGATACATCACCGCACTCGCCAGGTAGTAAAGCGTGGCCCAGCCTGCTGCGTACCAGAATGAACCGCCGACCGGGCGGGCAGCAGGGATCACCGGGGCAGAAGTTTGCAGATAGTAGATCGGTGAGCGCGGCAGCAGCGAAAAGCCGTTGACCCCATGTCGCTCCAGGGTAATAAAGTCGGGTCGCACATAACCCTCTTCGAACACCCCGATTTCCAGTCCGTTCCAATGCGCGATCTCATGGGCGAGTCGATGCAAGGGACGGCAGTCGCCGAACAGCAGAACCACGTCGATCTGACGCTCACGCACCAACTGGCGAAAAAACTCGGGCCACTCCTCGATCCCGCCACGATAGGGGATAGAGCCAACGGGCGAGAACAGCCAGTCACCACCGCAAAAGTCGACCTTGCAGACCTTGGCTCCCGCCCATTCCAGGTCGCGCGCAAGCCGCCTGAAAAAGGGCCCCATCGGACCCTGCAGCAGGAGAACGTTTTTGCCTTTGAAAACCGAAGGACCCTTGTTGATCATCTGGTTCCGAACCGTACCGGGAATGTGAATTAAAATAAATAGACAGCTTTATCTTCTTAATAGTAAGCAGTGCTTAAGACTTTGCCAATTAAAGCGTTTTTGCCCGGGAAAAGCATTGTGAATTGTCAATTCTCAGACATTGTTTCTGATCACAGCTGCTTACCTGGACGTTTGCATTAGAAGCCCGACTTAAAAACCGCCCAGCATCAGCAAGCGCTACAGCCTAGGCTTCCGCCCCGTTCTCGCACCCGCACTAAATCGCATTGCGCAGGAAGATGCGCATCAACCTGCGCCAGGCGGGAAGCTCACCCGAGGGCAATCGCCCCCGCCAGGCCACAAGTTCATCCAGTGCCTCCTCCGGTGAAATCTGTCTGCCCGTCGTAGGGCTCGTATAGCGGGGATAGAGGATCAACGCCCCGGCCACCAGGGCATCCAGGTCGAGCATCCGCTTGCGCCGCGGAATCGGCGCCTTGTCCTGCGTCAATCCCCAGCCGGCATAGAAAGGCTGCCCATAGCAGGTTACGGCTTTGCCGCGCAAAAGCCCTTCGAAGCCGGTCAGCGAAGTCAGGGTATGGACCTCGTCCACCTCCGCCAGCAAGCTGGCCATGGCCACCTCGCCGATCACTTCATCGCACCAGTTGACTACCTCGCCTTCACCTTCACCTTGGCGACGGAGCCCAGCCAGCACGTCTGGATGGGGCTTGTAGATCACATAGGCATTGGGGTTGGCTTCTCGCACCGCCATCAGCAATCCGATGTTGCTGCGGATTCCTGGTGCACCGAAGCGGATGGATGCATCGCTTTCGACCTGGCCCGGCACCAGAATCACGCGTGTGCAGCCCACGGGTCGAGACCAATGGCCCTGGCCGATGTTGTACTTGCTCAGCCCTGCTTCCACGATGCGTTGCCGCAGCCTGGCGGCTCGTGCAAGCATCGACTCGTCGAAGCGGCTTGTCTGCAGCAGGTGCTCCAGATCCGAGGGCTGACGGGAATCGTAGTACATGCCCCGGGCATCCATCACCCAGGAAAGCGGTTGAACGAGGTCAGCACCCAGGCCAACCGAACGCAAGAACCCGTCCTCCACCCTGACGACTTGAACGCCCTCCGCTAGCGACTCGGGAGCGGGTCGACTGTCCCACAGAAAGAGTTGTCCGTTGGCAGGTATGCGTCGCCCGGCACTGACGGAGCGGACACGGACGCCTCCTAGAAATCTGCGCAGAATTCTTTGCTTGCGCCAGGAAAATCCGCAGGCAAAGAATTCACGTCCGCTCACGCCAGCTTTTCCAGAAAGGCATCGACCTGTTCGAAATGCCGGCTCCAGGAAGGCGGAACATAGTGCTGCATCCGCAATTTCTGGGCTTCGCGCATGGATGAGTCGGCCACCGAATACGCATCGATCAACGACCGCCAGCCAGGGCCGTCCAGCGGGTCGAGATACTCGGGAATATCACCCGCAATCTCGTGAAAAACCTGCAGATTGCTGGCTATGACGGGGGTACCCACGGACAGGGCCTCGACCAGCGGCAAGCCGTACCCCTCGGCGAAGGACGGAAAGAGCAAGGCCTGGGCGTGGTGCAAATACGTAGACAACTGTGCATCCGTGCAGCGGGGCAGCTCGACCACATGCTCGCGCAGATGGGCGCCGCGCTCGAGCAGATCCGCCACGTTCTCGCACTCCCAGCCTCGTTGTCCGACGATGATCAACTGCGGGGCATGGCTGCCGTACTGTTCGATCAGGCTGCGCCAGACCTGCAGCAGCATCCAGTGATTCTTGCGCGGCTCGATGGTACCCAGCATTACGAAATAAGGTTTCCCCACCGGATTGCCGCCGGGTGCCGGCAGGGTGGGCGGTGCCAGATGAGCCGCGATCGCGGGCGGCAGCGGCCAGTTTTTCTGGTCCGCATAATCCTGCAGTTCCTTCAAGGTTTCACGGGAATTGAGGATCAATCCCCTGCCGACTTTCAGTGCGGTATCGATGCGGCGGCGGTGGCGATCCAGTTCACCCGCCCTGCAATATTCCGGGTGGCTGATGGGGATCAGATCATGGAGCAGAAATACCGGGGAAACGCCAAGGCGCTGCAGGCTGGTGGAATAAGCCGGAACTTCAAGACCGCTGTGCCCCGTGTTCAACAGCACCACCTGTTTCAGGTTGCCCGGCGAAGTCCACCAGGCCTTGGCCAGTTGCACCGCGAGCGACATCTTGTACGCGGGCTTTGGATCCAGCAGTTTTCCGAAAAGCTCACTCGAAGTTTGCACCCCCAGTACTAGCAGCCTCGATCGAATCCGGACCACTGCGCGCGCACGGTGGCGATAATGGGCCACGTACGCCAGCCCCACCCGATCGATTCCGGTGGCCAGCCTGGCTCTGATCAAGACACGACCCACCAGGCGTGTGACGTCGATCAAGATGTCTCGCATGCTGCCTGAAACCTACCAGGTGGTGTTGATCACGCCGAGCGACGGGTAAATGATGGTGGATATCAGATTAAGAAACTTCTGCAGTTCCGCAGCGGGGGCGTTCGATACATACAACACATCCTTGTCGCGTACCGGGAAGCTCTGGGCCACAAAAAACGAGGCAGGGTTTCTCAGATCGAGCCGATACACCACCGGCACTTTTCCTTCCGGGGTTGCAACGGGCTTTTTGTCGCCCCATTCCAGCGCCGCTTCACTCTCGAAGCGGAAAATGAACACGCCCATGGCATCGGCCCTTGTGTCCTGTAGCCCGCCCACCCTTGCCAATGCCTGGGCAAGGGTAATTCCCTGGGCTTCGAACGGCACCTCCTCGTTCTTGCCGGTAGCCCCAAGTGCGGTAAAACTCAAGGGCTGGAACAAGGCAGTCATCACGTCACCCGGCTGCAGGTAAACATTCTGCTTCGGGTCACGGATGACGGACTCCAGCGGCATCGATCGCACCTGATCGCCACGCGTCAATTGCAGGGTCATCTTGTTGACCGGCTGGCGTACACCCCCCGCTGCCGCGAGCGCATCCAGCAAGCGCTCCCCCTTGGGAGTCAGCGGCATCCGTGTGCTGTTGACCACCTCTCCTACCACGGTGACGTTGGCCGTATTGTTCCGCAGCATACGGACGATGATCTGAGGCTGGTTGGCCTTGCCGTCGAGCCGCTTGACGATCTCGTTCTCGATTTCATCGAGCCTGTGGCCAGCCACCTTGATCTGCCCGGCAAAGGGAACATTGACCACACCTTCGCGGCTCACCATTTGTTCCGGCATTACTGTCACTCTCGAAGATGACGGCGAGCTTCGTGTATCAACAAGAGCCGCCCCGAACAATAGTGCCGGGGGCGCCTCCCAAACCGACACTTCGAGAATGTCACCAGGATTCACGGTGTCCGTGAACTGTCTTTCAGTTGAAAACACCTCGGAAAAGGAATCCGATTTCACCTCGACCAGCAGTCTCCGCGCCACTGTATCGGTGATCTCCACGATTTCGATTCCCGTGGGAGGCTGTGCCTCCCTGACCCCTTCGACCTGGCTCCGGCTGGGTCCCGTTGCTTGCAGCCAAGCTGGCCAACCAGAACACCCTCCCAGCAAGCTTAATGCCAGGAATAAAAGAAACCCGGAAATACAGCGCTGCATCGATGGTGATTCTGATTTCAAGCTGCAACTCGATAGATATTGATTCGAACGCAAAGCGTACCTCGGAGACATCAAAGATTGCTCGGATTGTTTGATCGGGGCTG
>CAZGIX010000079.1:0-18858 GCA_964525785.1 uncultured Anaerolineaceae bacterium | reverse complement strand
TTGTATACAAGCAGATTTAGTTCGATCGTCAATCGCAAGGAATGTTCAGGTTTGCGGCACCATGTCTTCGTAAGTCGGAGCGTCCCCAAAATCTTTCCAGGTAATCGGAATGGGATGGCCCAGAATCTTCCCGAACGCCACCTGCATGCTGAGCTTCTCCAGAAGGTATGCCACAAGGAATGCTTCGTTCAGGCTTGTGCCAATGCAGACGGCGCCATGATTGGCCATCAGGGCTGCTTTTGATTTTGTACCCAGTGCTTCGACGACATTATCGCCCAGCTCCTTGGTCGCTATGCGGGCATAAGCCGCGCAGCGGATCTCTTCGACGCCAATTGTCTCGAGGGCATCCAGCGTCACTGCGGGAATGCTCAGGCGCAACGCCGCAAAGATCGACGACCACTCGCCGTGGCTGTGTACGATGCCGTTCACTTCCGGTCGTGCCTGGTAAATGCGCAAATGCATGGGGGTCTCGATGGTTGGCAGGACATCGGGGTCGCCAACGATCTCCCCATTGATATTGATGATGGCTACATCATCAACGGTGACTTGATTCCAATCGCAGATGGGCTGCCTGGGGGAAGGGCGCGGCAGGATGTAAATGAGCCCGGTCTCCCGATCGCGCAAGCTCGTGTCACCGAAATCGCGGCCCGGTGATAATCCCTTTTCGATGAGCAATGGACCTGACTGGGCGACCTCCATCTTGAGCTCTGGATTGATCTTGATCACAGCTCCTCCTGTTCTTGAGGCTGGCAATGGGGGGCAAGCACCGTCGTAAGCATAGCAGAAGCAGTTACAGCCAACACAGTATAGGGTTGCCCGGTCCTGCCTTCCAGTTGTAAACGATTCAATTGATCGATTTGTTTCGAGAGAACAAAATATATGTTTGTTTCTTGTTATATTATAGGTGTTTATTGTTCGTTTGTCAAATAGAACGCCTTCAACACTCATTGGATGAGCCAATCCCTGAGCCGAAGGTACCAGATGGCTGCCAGGTTCGCGAAGTCGCCGCAGCAGGCAGCTTTCCAACCGCGCCGCAGCCCACCGCGAAGTGGGCCATCCGTGGACGGTTTGCAATGTCAGCGATGATGATTACGCGCGCACGATGCGGCTGCCCTTTATGATCGCTTTCTGGATATCGTTAGCGTTGTGCCAGATGGGATTATCGCCGCGTATACCCGCCAACCTGATCGACGATTTCGGTCCGGTGGGGGCGCGCCTGGCTTACCGCCATTCCGTTCAACAGTTGGCTTCGATGATTTGCCGTGCGGTCTCAGCCAGGTGGGTTGCCGGATTATTGGGTGATTCGCCAAACATCCGCGCGGTAACATACGCGCCATCCATCAACAAAAACAGGGCATTTGCCAATGCCTCCTGTTGAGGCGCTCCGGCTTCCTCCGCCAACTGCTGGAAGCGCTTCAGTACGCTGTGCTTATGCTCCAATGCTACCTGGTGACCAGCATAATCCGTCCTGGGATACTCAGTCGATACATTGATGAACGGACAACCATAACAATCCGGAGAGAGCACATAGCTTTGCAGTGCTGCAAAAAATGCCAGCAGTTTACCTTTGGCGGATGGTGCATCTCCGGTAATGTGTTCGAATTGATCCCAGAAAAGCTGGTTGCTGTCACGTAAATACGCCACAATCAGGTCGTCCTTGGATGGGAAGTGACGATAAAGCGTCATCTTTCCAATGCCGGATTCTGCTGCGATCGTATCTACCCCTATTGCCCGGTAACCGTGTTGATAGAACAGGTGGGCAGCAGTCTGGAAGAGCTTCTCTTTGGGGGTGACTTCAGTTTTCATCCTAATTGCCTCTTGACACGATACAGATCTGTATCGTACCATATTTTTTAGGCAAACGCAATATCAGTCAAAGGAGATAGCAATGAAAATCGGTATTTTGGGAACCGGGGTAGTAGGGCAAACGATCACTGGAAAACTGGCAGAGCTTGGTCACGAGGTGATGGTCGGCACGCGCGACGTGAGCAAGACCATCGCGCGCACTGAGCCTGGTCCCTATGGCCTTCCGGCGTTCAGCGTCTGGCAAGAGCAAAATCCGGGTGTCAAGCTGGGAAGCTTTGCTGACACTGCCCGGCACGGCGAGATTGTGATCAATGCCAGCAATGGCGTGGGAACCCTGGATGCCCTTACCCAGGCAGGTGCATCTAATTTAAGTGGCAAAATCCTCATCGATATCTCGAATCCGCTTGACTTTTCTCAGGGCATGCCGCCAACCCTTTCGGTGTGCAATAACGACTCCCTGGGTGAGCAGATTCAGCGGGCTTTTCCTGAGGTAAAAGTGGTCAAAACGCTCAATACAGTCACCGCCAGCTTGATGGTCAATCCTCGCCAGCTGGCGGGTGGAGAGCATGTCATATTCGTCAGCGGGAACGATGCCCCGGCCAAGGCGCAGGTAGTCAGCTGGCTCACCTCCTGGTTTGATTGGCGGCATGTCATCGACTTGGGAGATATCACCAGCGCGCGGGGCGCAGAAATGTACCTGCCCATTTGGCTGAGGCTATGGAGCGCGTTGGGTACAGGGATATTCAATATCCAGGTGGTCATGTAGCCATTGTATTCAGAATAATCGACCGGTGAGCCAAAGGAGAAGGACATGGAACACATGAGCACTTTAGGTCGCAGTTCTCTGCGAGTGCCTCGCCTCGGTGTGGGAGCGATGACCTGGGGACAACCCACGGGATTGGCGCGCTTTACCCCGGCCAAGCTGGCGTACGGCGGAGCTCATGGTGCAGAAGAAGAAAAGCAAGCATTCGAGGTAAGCCTGGTGGCGGGTGTAACCTTGTTCGACACGGCGGCGATGTACAGCGGTGGCGCTTCCGAGCGGCGCATGGGGGAGCTGGGGCGCGGTGAAGAAGTCTTGATCGCCAGCAAGTTCCCAGGCATGCTGCGTTTCCGCGCGGCAAATTTCCCCAAAGAACTGGAGGCAAGCCTCAGGCGGCTTGATCGCAGTTCAATTGATCTATACCAGCACCACTTCCCTACAAGCTCAGTCTCTATCCCCGAATTGATGGATCGGATGGCTGATGCCGTTGAAGCAGGCAAGATTAAGGCAGTGGGGGTGAGCAACTACTCGGCAGAACAGATGCGCACCGCCCATGCGGCTCTGGCGGAACGCGGAATTCCGCTGGCTTCCAACCAGGTGCAGTACTCGCTGCTGCATCGCAAGCCAGAGGTGAACGGCGTTCTGGATGCCTGCCGGGAGCTGGGGATCACTCTGATCGCCTACTCCCCGCTGGCAATGGGCGCCTTAACCGGAAAATATTCTGGCGGAAAGAAAGCCGGTGGACTCAGGCGCTTTATGCCCAGTTTCAGCCAGAGGCAGATGGATAAAGTCCAGCCGGTTATTGATCTGCTGCGCCAGATTGGTGAGCGGTATTCCAGATCGATCAGCCAGGTGGCTCTCCGCTGGTTGATCGAAAATCCGCTTGTGCTTCCCATACCAGGCGCTAAGAATGGCAAACAGGCTGAGAATAATGCCGGCGCCCTCTCATTTTCCCTGACACCCGAAGAAATCGAAGCGCTCAGCGAGGCGACCCTTGCCTGGAGGGTATAAGGGAGACCAAGGTGATTGGATTAGACCCAATCAGAGCAAGTAGTCTAAAACCCTATAATACATAGAGCCGATTACCAGTTTCTGCCATCACCTGGGTGGCGTTGCCCTGGCAGTGGGTCCTTATACCCTCATCTCCTCTTTGACCTCGTAATGCTGCGAGCGGGCATCAAAGCGGGCAAGCAGCTCCTTTGCCTTTGGCGGAACTACAGCCACCTCATAATCTTCGCCTGCAAAGGTGCGAACAGCCTCCAGCGAATCAAACCACATGATGGTTCGGAATCACAAGTTCATTCTGGTTTTCGGGCCAGAAGTAAGATATGCTCAGCTGGAAAATCAACTCCTGGGGTAAGAATATCAACTTCATTTTGCCACTTCTCGTAGTTAACCGAAAAGGTACGCAGCAGGCAAATCGTTAGTCCCAGGCGAGAGATCACATCCAGAAACTCGGCCTCATTGAAGTACTGGTAGCTCTCCAGGCGTTCAGTCTGCCAGAGCTGCTTCTCCAGGAAGATCGATTTTGTGATGTAGCGGGTGAAGTCGCGCTGGGACAGTTCCACACAAGCAGGGTCACCTGTTTCTCGATACGCAATTCGGAAAGGACAATACTCCCGAACAAAAATTTCGAAGCGGCGACGGGCCTGCCCATCCCGAAAGCGGATGCGCAGCGGTTCCTGGATATCCCCGGGAGTTTCTAATCCATCGAATAGTGCCATGTATCCCCCCGGCGAAAGGTGCTCCACGGCGAGGGTAAGCGTCTGGCTTACCCGCTGTTTGGCGATTGGGGCATCCACTTCTCCGAGTTTGGTTGAGTGAGTGGCAGAGAATATTTCGTGCAGGGAGTTGACCAGCAGCACGATCTCGAATTGACCAAGCCCCACCATCAGATCATGATCCGTGAAATCGCCGTGAATGAAGGACATCCCCGGGTAGGCGGAGCGGCACTTTTCGATCAAGCGGAGGGAATAATCCACCCCGCAGGATGCGTCGATCGAGCGCGCCTGGGCATGGGCATTAACCAATGCACCAATGATCTGGCCTTCGCCACAGCCCAATTCGAGTAAGCGCACAGCCTGGCTTGGCCGTTCTGAAAGGCTGCGCACCAGCTTCGAGATGGTCAGGATGGCTTCCCTTTTTCCCAAATCCTCCAGCTCGCGCAAGCGAATTTCCCAATAGAAATCCCAAAACTCGTCGCTTTCCAGCATGGATGTATTGTATACCATATCCAATTCTCACGTGATCTGTGGCGCTTGTCCATGCAAGGGCTTTAAAAAGGGATTTGGGGTTGCGGATGGCCTCGAGGAGCCTGACTCGCGGCGGGCTTGCGTGGCGAGGGCGAGCGCCGAGGGTGTGCGGCATCCGACAATCGCCGGGGCCGCGTGGATCAGCTTGTCGTTCTCCAGGGCCGGTACCATGAACAGAGCGAAGTCCACGCGAGGCGTCATGTTGCTCGCCAGGATGGGATTGCCCGCGCGCCGGCTCCATACGGGCAGGCCCTGGCTCTCCCCCTCTTCATTTCGACTTCGCTTCGCAGTTGAGCCTAACGGGCTGCGTTCCTGGCGCTGGTGAGAGCCTGAACGACCGGGCGAAGGGGTCACGCAGTCTCACTCGCCTCAACCGATCTGGACATCCACATCGGGGGTCTCGAGGAAGCGGGCCAGATGGTGTGCTTCGGCGATTATGCTGCCGGTGATGGGCGGCGAAAGCGGTTCAAACGTCGCCACTTTAACCAGCAGGCGATCCGCCTGGCGGGCGTGCTCCCAGACTGCGACGACGCGGCCGTCCAGGAGGACCACAGGGGCTACCCATCCCTGTGCACGGTATACGGTCGATCGGCGCTCTTCCGGCACGAGGTGATCCCGATCTCGATGACCGAGCAGGTAAGAATCAAAATACGGCAAAAGGCGGACCAGCGGCTGCTCGACCCTGGCTCCCGCAAGCTCATCCAGATCCTCACGCAGGACCTCCGCCCTCCAACCCTGGACATGGACAGGCGCAAAGCCGGCTTGTCCGCGCGCCCAGATCTCACGCGCCTCCCGCAGGGTCATGCCGGTCCACAATGCAAAGTCTGCGGCTGTCGCCGGACCGAAAGCTCTCAGGTACATACGCAGGAGGATTTCCTCCGCTTGCTCCTTCGGCACATCCTGCCACTGCGGGATCCATGCGTCGGCGCGAACGAACGTCGGCTCGGTCCCGCGATCGGGGCCAGAGCAGACGACACCGCGGGCTGCCACAAGGTGAAGCAGGTCCACGACCGGGAAGGTTATATCACCCACCGGGACTGCAGCGACTTTCCTCCGGCTCCCCCAACCGCCTCCATGGATAGACTGCATCTGTACGCCCAGAGCGCGGCTCACGCGCTCAGCGATCTCCAACCGCGTGAGCGGGCGATTCAGGGCGTTGAGGGTAGCGTCGATGGCTGCATCGATGAGGCGCTCCGGCACGCCCTTGCCACGCGTCCAGCGGATCTCTTTTTCAGCGCGCCGTGCCGAGCCCCGCACAAAGACCGCCAGATGCTGAGATGGCACCAGAAACAGCGTCTGGCGCATGCACGCAGCCTTGACCAGGGCACGTTGGCTGAGCGCCTCTTCGATATGTGCGCTCCGTAAATCCCCGACTCTCGACCAAAGCGAGGTCTGCGCTGCCGAGAGCAGCTGCGCCTGGGCTCCGGTCATGTCGCTTACAACCGAGATGAGCTCATCCACCGGAGCGCGCACCGAGAGATGATGTCGGGCGAGCCGAAAGGCACCCACCTGGTTCCAGGTCACCGAAAAAGGTGTATGTTGGGGGGCTGACATGTGGGCCCTTTCCTTTTTGCCTGACATGTGGACCGATTCTATCACCGCCACAGCGTTTACCGGTTCGCAAAACCCGCTGGCATGCTTCCTGCCTCCCAATATCCACTCCTCCGAAGGACAGG
The DNA here is from genome assembly GCA_964525785.1 of uncultured Anaerolineaceae bacterium. GTDB lineage: Bacteria > Chloroflexota > Anaerolineae > Anaerolineales > UBA4823 > JAQBDA01. The sequence continues at coordinate 12,364 of CAZGIX010000079.1, read as the reverse complement.
GTTTTGTGTACTACACTCCCGAGTGGGTCAATACCTTGGACCTGGACGTGCCGGAAAGCAGCGTCGATCCGCTGCCGGAGACCAGCCATGCCACCTTTAGTGTGAGCCGGGCAGGCAGTGATGTTGGCTTACGACTGTCGGCGCACTGACCTGGAGCACATATCTTGGCATGGGCTGGGATGAGTACGGCGACGGGCTGGTGCGCAGCAGCGGCGGTGAGAATCCGCGCATCTTTGGAGTATGTGCGCCGCCCAGGCGATACTCGCGCCTGGGAAATGAACGCGCATTTCTCATCTATGTTATTATAATCGGATAAAATATATCTAATATTTTGCTCCTGGCCCCTGACTGGCTTTGAAGGAGGTATCCCAATGCTGGCTGACAGGCAATTTAGCGGGCGGATTCAATGCTACTGTGCCCTGTGTGTCTCGCGCTGCGGTTCGATCGCCGTGATCGAGAACGGTCGTTTTACTGCCCTCGAACCGGATCCATCGCACCCGACCGGCAAGGCGCTGTGCGCCAAGGGGCGGGCTGCGCCTGAGCTTGTTTACCACCCGGACAGGCTGCTCTATCCGTTAAAACGCACACGACCGAAAGGCGATCCTGATCCGGGCTGGCAGCGTATCTCCTGGGACGAAGCGCTGGACCTGACGGCGGCCCAGCTGCGCCGGATCGCTGATGAGCACGGTCCGAAGAGCGTCGTATTCAGCGCGGCCTCGCCGTCCACATCAGCATCGAGCGATTCGTTGGCCTGGATCCAGCGCCTGATGTATGCCTTTGGAAGTCCAAACCTGTGCGGAGCGATGGAGCTGTGCGGGTGGGGGCGGTATCAGGCAACAACCTATACCTTTGGCGCCAGTGTTCCCGGGGTGTATATGCCTGACCTTGAGAATGCCGGCTGCATCCTGTTCTGGGGCTACAATCCGAACCTTGCCCGGCTAGTGCATGCTACCGCTACCGTGGAGGCACTTAAACGCGGGGCGCACCTGATCGTCGTTGACCCGCGCAGGACTGGAGTTGCCAAAAAAGCCGATATCTGGCTGCAGGTGCGACCTGGCACCGACGGCGCCCTGGCGCTCGGCATCGCCCAGGTCATGATCGAGCGCGGATGGTACGACCGTGATTTCATCTGTGACTGGACGAACGGTCCACTGCTCGTGCGCGCCGATAGCGGTCGTTTGCTAACTCAAAGTGATCTATCTATGCAAGGCAGCCCGGACAGGTACCTGGCCTGGAGCGAGGTGATGGGCCGCGCGGTGCTTTATGACCCCGCTAGCGGAGGCTATGAAGGTGACTCCCATGAGCTGGCCCTTTTTGGGGAATATAGGATCGAGACGCTGCACGGCAGTATCGTCTGCCGGCCGGCATTTGAACTAACGACCGAGCTTTGCCGGCTTTATCCACCGCAGCGTGTCGAAGCAATCTGCGGCATCGAGCGCGGCCTGATAGAGGACGCTGCGAGGATGCTCTGGGAGAGGCGGCCGGTGGCTTACTATGCCTGGAGCGGCGTCGAGATGCAGACCAACGCCACCCAGATTGCCCGTGCAATCGCCCAGCTGTACACACTGACCGGCAGCTTCGATACCCGGGGAGGCAACGTGCTGTTTCCAGCCGCGCCAACACCGGACGTGGAAGGTGCAGAACTGCTCCCAGACGGCGCACAGGCCCTCGGCTTACGGGAGCGCCCGCTGGGCCCCTCCCGGTGGCAGTTTGTCACCTCGGATGAGCTGTACCGTGGGATCCTGGAGCAGCGACCCTATGGGGTGCATGGACTCGTCGGTTTCGGCACCAACCTGCTGCTATCACACGCCGATGGACGGCGTGGGCGCCAGGCATTGGCCGCTCTTGACTTCTACGTCCACGCCGACCTCTTCATGAACCCGACTGCCGAACAGGCTGACATCGTGCTGCCGGTGGCGAGCGCCTTCGAACGCGAGGCGCTCAAGATGGGCTTTGAAGTCAGCCCACAGGCGCAATCTTGGGTGCAACTGCGCCAGCGGGTAGTCGAGCCGCGGGGAGAAGCCCGCTCAGACACCGAGATCATCTTTGACCTGGCGTGCCGCCTGGGTCTCGGCGTCCACTTCTGGAACGGAGATATCGAAGCCGCCTATCGCTACCAGCTCGGCCCGTCCGGCGTGTCGCTGGAGGCGCTGCGCGAGCAGCCGGGCGGGATGCAGGTGCATCAGCAGACGCGCTACCGCAAGTTCGCTGAGCAGAAAGACGGCATACCGCGTGGCTTCAACACACCGACACGGAAGATCGAACTGTACTCGGAGACGATGATAAAACATGGTTACCCAGCGCTGCCAGAGTATGAAGAGCCCCTGGTTGGTCCAATGACACGTCCGGATCTGGCCGAGCGATACCCCTTGATCCTCACCTGCGCCAAGCACACCTTGTTTTGCGAGAGCCAGCACAGGGCACTGCCCAGCCTGCGACGGCAAGCCATGGATCCGGAGGTCGAGCTGCATCCGACGACCGCCGCCGAGCGCGGCATTCGCCCCGGAGACTGGGTCTACATAGAAACCCCAGAAGGCAGCGTGCGGGCACGCGCCCGGCTGAACGACACGCTAAAGCCAGATGTGGTCTGCGGTCAGCATGGCTGGTGGCAGGCCTGCCCGGAGCTGGGTGCGCCCGGCTACGATCCATTCGATTCCAATGGCGCTAATTTCAATCTTATCATCGGCAACGGGGCAATTGACCCGATCAGCGGCTCAGTTCCGCACCGTGCGTATCTCTGCCAGGTCCGCCGCTCCGATTGAGGGTGCCGGTAATAGTGGGCCGAGATTCTCATGCGGCTGGAGCTTACACGCCGGGATTTAGCATTTCGTCAAGCCGCCGCTGCAGGTAAGCGCGCTCAGCGCGGTTGCCGCACAGAGCCAGCGCTCGATAGAAAAGCATAAAAATGACAGACCAGGAGGCGCTCTCGTCATTTTCTCATCTTTGGAAAATACGCTTGTTCCAAGGAGTCCAACCGTAGGGGCGTGCTCCGATTAACACAGGGCCAGAACACTGCTTGACAAGGGGATTTTACAATATAGAATTAAATAAGGGGATATTTTAACGGTCGGTCGCTGGTTTACTTCACAGGATTAGCGGTGAAAACAGTAGATTGTGCGTACACGCTTGGGAGGACAACTCATGGACCGCCTATACACTCGTCTGCCTTTCTTCCAGATCATCATAATCCTGTCTTTACTAGCCTCAGCCAGCGGCACGGCTGCACTCCAACCTGACTCCTATTTCTCTTCGAACTCCAGTCCAGCATCGGCATCTGCCACAGTCTCCATCACTCCGACAGGCTTCGATCCGGTCCTGACCACCATCACACTCGGAACACCTGTGGTATGGAAGAATGACACCAGCCAGGCACATACCCTCGTCAGCGGAGTGGCGCGTCTATCGTACCTTCCCCTGGTGATATCCAGCGGCAGTCCATCGTCACGGACAAGCATCGTGAAAGATAAAGCCCCAACCGGCGCGGCTTCGCCTGTGCTTCCGCAAACTGGGAAAACGGTCAACCAACAGGAATTCTTTATCACCCTTCAGCCGGGCGAGTCCTACACTCACACCTTCTCCACTGTTGGCACTTACCCGTACTATCTGTTGGATAATCCCCTCTATACCGGCACGGTGATCGTGCAGCTCAGCACGCTTCCCCCCGATCCTTCCATTATCGCACCGCCGCTGGATCCCACCGTCGCTACGACGGTGATCTCCGCCACGGAATTCTTATATACCGGGCTAAATCCGATCCAGACCGGTGTTGATCCTGGCACAATCGATCCAAAGCGGGTGACAGTGCTGCGCGGGCATGTGTTGGACCGGGCTGCAGTGCCTATTCCCGGGGTGACAATCTCAATACTACACCATCCTGAGCTGGGGCAAACATTGACGCGCCTGGACGGCTATTTTGACCTGGTTGTAAATGGCGGGGAAAAGCTGGTGGTCCAGTTTGCCAAGGAAGGTCTCCTGCCGGTGCAGCGCCCTGTGCGGGTGCCATGGCAGGATTACGTCTGGGTGCCGGACGTGGTCATGATCGCCCGCTCCGCTGAAGCCAGCCTTATTGACCTGACTGCCCCCGGGATGCAGGCTGCCCGGGGACCTGCAGTGAGCGACGCCGACGGAGAACGCCAACCGGCTGTGCTCTTTTCCGATGGCACGACTGCCCTGGTGTACAACCTGGACGGTTCTACCCGCGCGGTGAGCAGCCTGAATGTGCGCATGACCGAGTTCACCGTGGGCGATTCGGGCCCGCAGGCAATGCCAGGCGAGCTGCCCGCAGTAACTGGCTATACCTATGCCGTTGAATTTGCGGCTGACGAAGCTTCGACCAGGATCGCTGGTAAAGATGTGCTCTTCAACCAGCCGGTGATCATCTATGAAAAGAACTTCCTGGATTTCCCCACCGGGGGGATCGTGCCAGTAGGATATTACGACGATGAGCGCGCGGCCTGGGTGCCAAATGATAACGGGCGAGTTGTCGAGATTGTCAGCACCACGGCTGGCAAAGCCGATTTAGACACCGATGGTGACGGTCTGCCAGATAATGACCCGGCTCTGGGTATTACAGAGGCCGAGCGCGAAACATTGGCCACCCTGTACAGCGCCGGGGAGAGCCTGTGGCGGACCAGCGTAGATCATTTTTCGAGCTGGGACATAAACTGGAGCTGGGGTGCGGCTCCCGGATCAAAAGCGCCCAAGATCCCCACCAACCTTATCGAGCTGATGAAGGCGCATTACTGCAAAGAACCGCGCTGCCAGGTAAATAAATCCATTGTAGATCTCCAGGATCAGGCGCTGGGGGAGATGCTTTCGTTAACCGGCGCGCCTTACAGCCTGCACTACACCAGCTACCGCAGCCCTGGACGCACGGTCAATAGCGTTTTGAACATCCCACTCAGCCTGGATACGCTGCCGCCCGGCCTGAAGCGGATCGATCTGGAAATATCCGTCGCCGGGCACAAGTACACTCAGAGCTTCACCCCACAACCCAACCTGGCGCACACATTCACCTGGGATGGATTGGACGCCTACGGGCGTCTCGTGACAGGCTCGGGGCGCGCCCTGGTGCGGGTGGGTTATATCTACGACGGCTACTACCAGAGTCCGTCTGTGCTGCAGCAGTCGTTTGGCTACAGCGGCAACGGCACGCCCATAAGCACTGACCCGGCCCGCATGGAGTTCGGTATGTGGCAGGAGTGGGAAGCCGTACTGGCGCGCTGGGATGGGCGCTCCCCTGGTCTGGGTGGCTGGAGCCTGAGCCCGCACCACGTCTACGATCCGGTCGGGCGCATCCTGTATTATGGAGACGGCTCACAGCGCAATGTCGATAATATCAACCAGACGGTGAGCACGATCGCCGGTGATGGCTCTTATGCCTGTATCAGTATGGGTGGCTTCAACGGCGACGATCGAATCCTGGCTGCCGAGGCCAAGCTGGCCCAACCCTCTGGAATCGTCTCTGCTGCCGATGGCAGCTATTACTTTGCCGACCGTTTCAACCAGCGCATCCGCTGGGTGGATGCGGCTGGATACATCCATACGGTCGCAGGAGGCGGCAACCCGGCTGACGGCCTGGGCGATGGTCTACCTGCCACCCAGGCCAAACTGAACAGCCCATATGATGTCGCCCTGGGTCCAGATGGCAGCCTGTATATCGCCGACACCGGCAACAACCGCATCCGCCGCGTTGGTCCAGACGGCATCATCAGCACCGCGGCAGGCGGTGGCAGCCCATCCGATGGGCTGGGAGATGGCGGCTTAGCCACAGCAGCTGCGCTGCTCAAACCCCAGGGAATCTCAGTAGGAGCTGATGGCACATTGTACATCGCTGACAGCGAGCACCACCGCGTACGTCAGGTCAGCCCGAGCGGGATGATCCAGACTATTGTGGGCACTGGCGGTACCGTTTTCAACGGCGATGGGCTGCCGGGGATCGAGACCACGCTGAAATACCCGCTGGACGCCGTGCCAGGCCCGGATGGAAGCATTTATATCGCCGACAGCCAGAACTACCGCCTGCGCAAGCTCAGCATGGAAGGGAGTGTGACCACCCTTGTCCAGGCGGGCAGCGACTACGTTACCCAGGTAGCCGTTGCCCTGGATGGGATGGTTTATTACGTCCATTACTCCGGCTCAAATACCGGGCAAGTGCACATGCTGACCCCCGAAGGCGTTACCAGGCTGGTAGCAGGCGGCAACTACTCCCTTTTCTGCACCAATACGGGGAATCTCGGCGATGACGGGCCCTCGCCAGATTCTAACCTGGCGTATGCCTGGGGCCTGGCGCTCACTGGCGGGCGCGGCGGGCATTCTGCCCTGCTGGTCAGCGATACATTGCACCACCGCATTCGCAAGGTATACCTGCCTATGCCCGCATTCGATGCCAGCCAGATCGCTATCCCCTCTGAAGATGGCAGCCTGCTGTATCGCTTCGACCCCTTCGGACGCCACCTGGACACAATCAACACCCTGACCGGTGCAGTACTCTACACCTTCGCCTACACCGCAGACGGGACCCTGGATGGCGTGCAGGATGCCTTTGGCAATCTGACCAGCATCGAGCGCGATGGTGACGGTCTTCCTAATGCCGTTGTGGCTCCTTTTGGTCAGCGCACCGAACTGAGCCTGGACGAGAATGGCTACCTGGAGACGGTGACCGATCCAGATGGCAACAGTTTCACCCTTGGCTACCAACCCGGGGGATTGCTGCACAGCCTGCAGACCCCGCGTGGTTTTTCCCACAGCTACAGCTATGATGCACTGGGTCGCCTGGTTCAAGACCAGGACCCGGACGGAGGTTGGCTGGCATTGGAAAACGCCGACAGCCCGGGGCAAACCAGCGTTACTGTAACGACCACAATGGGTTTGGAGAGCAATTTCTTGAGCATCTTCCGCAGCGACGGCGGACAAAACCGCACCACCAGCCTGCCGGACGGCACCCAGAACCAGGTATCACTGGATCCCGATGGGAGCTCGCTGGCAACATTTGCCACCGGGATGCAGGTAGACCAGGAACAGGGAGGCGATCCTCGCTTTGGGTTGCAGGCGCCTTATCTTCTTGAGCAGCACCTGACCACCCCGGGCGGGCGAGATTACCTGCGCACCCAGGACATGCAGATCAGCCAGGGAGCGGGCGGCGATCCGTTCAGCGTGGAAACGCTGACCCAGACGGCGACTCTGAACGGGCAAGTGTATGCTGCTATATATACTTCTTCCAACCGGACCTGGACATTTACCTCACCGACTGGAAGGGTTACGACCGCCCTGTTGGACGAATATGGTCGCTTGCTCCAGACCGGCGCAGCCGGCCTGGAACCGCTCGAGATGACATATGATTCCTACGGGCGCACCCAACAGATCAGCCGGGATGCCCGCCAGGCGACCCTGGAGTATGAGCTGGAGACCGGCTACCTCTCCAGCATAACCAACGCCCTGCTGCAAGCCACGACCTTCGAGTACGATGCCAGCGGACGGCTGGTCACCCGCACTCTGCCTGGCGGCAGCGCCTGGGGATACACCTGGGATGCCAATGGCAATTTAATCGGCGTGACGGAGCCGGATGGCAGTACAGATCACAGCTTTTCCTACACTGCAAATGACAGGCTGGAGAGCTACACAAGCCCTCTGGGTGGGACCGATTCGTACGACTACGACCTGGATGGGCGCCTGGTACAGCACACACTGCCCTCTGGAGCGAGCATCGAATGGCTCTACAATGCAAATGGGCAGCTTGCTGCTCAGCACACATCTGAAGGCGACCACACCTTAAGTTACGACCCGACCAGCGGGCTGCTGTCTGGCAGCGCTTCTCGGGATGGTCAGATTGCTGCCTATTCGTATGATGGTGGGCTATTCACCGGGCAAACCCTGAGCGGGCTGGTGTCGGGAAGCCTGGCGTTTACCTACAACAACAACCTGCTCCCAAGCCAGTTCAACTATCCAGGAGCAAGCCTGACACTGACCTATGATAATGATCGCCTGCTGACCGGCATCGGCAGCATCAGCCTGGAGCGTGATCCTGACAACGGGCTGCTATCCAGCTGGTCGGATGGCGCTTTCCAGGCAGCTTTCACATACAATCCATACGGCGAGCCAGCCACGCGCACTTTCAGCCAGTCCAGCACGCTGTACCAATCCACCTTGAGCTACGACGCACTGGGGCGATTGTCTGAGAAGGTGGAAACCGTGGGTGGTGCAACGCATACCTGGGGCTATACCTATGATGCAGCTGGGCAGCTGGCTACCGTCAGCTACGACGACGTGGTTGTAGAGAGCTACACTTACAGCTCGGCGGCGGATCGTCTCTCGATGGAGAATAATCTGACCGGTGTGAGCATCCCGCCCGGCGGCTACAGCTATGACGACGACCACAAGCTGCTGGCGGCAGGCAGCGTCGTTTATACCTACGACGCCGATGGGCGCTTGCACACGGTTGCCCAGGGCGCTACCACTACAATCAGCTATAACAGCGACGGCACTTTGGCGAGCGTACAAACCGGTGGGCATCTGATCACCTACCAGTATGATGCCTATGGGCGGCGGGCAACGCGGTCAGTAGACGGCGCACGCACCCACGCCTGGTTGTATGGCACGGGGCTGAAACCCCTGGCTGAGTACGATGGCAGCGGCAATCTGCGCACAACTTACTTCTACGCCAGCGGGCCTACACCGGTCAAACTGGTACGCGGTGGTGCTACCTACCACATCGTCAGCGACCCTCTGGGCAGCCCGCGCCTGGTCATCGACGCAGATGGGACCGTGATCAGGCGCCTGGACTACGATAGTTACGGCAATCTGATCCTGGACAGCAACCCGGCCTTTGACCTGCCTTTCGGTTTTGCCGGCGGGATGAGCGATCCGGCGCACGAGCTGCTGCGTTTTGGAGCACGCGATTACCAGCCTTCTACCGGGCGCTGGACCGCCAAAGACCCCATTCGATTTGCCGGCGGAGATAACCTGTATGCCTATGTCGCCAACGACCCGTTGAACCGGCGCGACCGGCTGGGGCTCGAGAGCTTTACTGCCCTGATCACCAACCCGCCGGCTTCTATCCCGGATATCTGCCCTGTGGAGTCAACATTGCAGAAAGCCCCGGGTGATTTCGGGATAAAAATGGATTTGTACCAGATGATTATGTCGGGGAAGCTTGAATACGTCACCTGGCATTCCGAGTGGTCCGACCTGTCCGGCGGTTGGTGGCAGTACACCGGCGACAGCCGAAATGATCCGGATTTTCATTCAGACATGTATAAGATCCAGAAGATTAATGAGTACCTCGGCCTGGGTCCCGAGGACAGGATTAAAATCTCAGATTATGAAGTTTACCGAAGGGAAATCCGAGATGAACAAACAAAACAGGCGGGTTGCACAGAGAATGAATGCTACATCTTCAATCTTGGGGGAGAAGAGGTATGGATTTCTACATCAGCGTTTGACACCCATGATATAGTAACTAACGCCATTGGCGGCGGTGGGTAGCAGATATAGAAGACAAATGATGGGTGGGTGCTGCAGCACCCACCCATCATTTAAGGATTCTCCATCTACCCGGCGACAGGCACGTGCCGGCGTTTGTCGATCGCTTCCAGCAGCACGGTGAAGGCATCTGCGAAGGATTTGACGCCCTGGTCTTCCAGCTCGCTGGTCACTGCAGACATGAAAATGCCCAGCTCTTCCAGGTCCGCCAGTGTACGGCGAGCACCCTCAAGATCCTCTTCCAGGCTGGGCCGCACCCGCCCGTGATCGAGAAATGCCACCAGCGTCTGCGGCGGCATGGTATCCACGGTATCAGGTCCGATCAGCTCCTCCACATAAACCACATCGCGATAAGCGGGATTCTTGGTGCTGGTGGATGCCCACAGCGGTCGCTGCACGCGGGCGCCGTTGGCCTCGAGCTTTTGGAAGCGCTCGCTGGCAAACGCAAGCTTGAAATCTGCATAAGCCAGGCGGGCACTGGCGATGGCAGCCTTGCCTAGCAGCGCCGCCGCTTTCCTCGCCTGCGGGCCTCCGGTACTGATGATCGCCTCCAGGCGCTTGTCGACATTGGTGTCGATCCTGGAGACGAAGAAAGACGCCACCGAAGCAATCGAGCCGAGCGCCAGGCCTACATGGACCCGCTTCTCAAGCCCTTTCATGTATGCATCTATCACTTCCGCATAGCGCAATAACGAGAAGATCAAGGTTACGTTCACGTTGATCCCCGCGGCGATTGCTTCCGTGATCGCCGGGAGGCCGGCCTTGGTGCCCGGTATTTTGATCATCAAGTTAGGACGGTTGACGCGCTGCCACAACTCCTTCGCCTGAGCCAGCGTGTTGGCGGTATCGTTCGCCAGGTAAGGGCTGACTTCCAGGCTGACATAGCCATCCGCACCGCCAGTCTCCTGGTACAGCCTCTGGAAGAGATCTGCCGCCGCCTGGATATCCTCAATCGCCAGGCTGAAGAAAATTTCTTCGTCGCTCAGCCTGGAGCTGACCAACGGCAGCAGGCTGTCATCATAATCTCGCGATTTGGTAATGGCGTTCATAAAGATGCTGGGATTGGATGTGACCCCACGGATCTCGCCGCGCTGGATCATCCCGGCCAGCTCGCCGTTTCTCAGCAGGCCGCGCTGAATATTGTCATACCAAACCGATTGTCCCGCTTCAAGTAACTGTAAAGTTGTGTTCATACTTCTCTCCAAGCCGGGGCTTATTTGAGTAAGTCCCTGGCTATCTGCTCGATATGGGCGACGGAAAAGCCCAGGTTTTCAAATACCACATTCGCAGGGGCGGATGCGCCGTAGCGATCCAGTCCCTGGATGCGGCCCTTCGGGCCCACCCAGCGATGCCAGCCCTGCGAGATGCCCGCTTCCACAGCCAGGCGCAGCTCGATAGCTGGCGGCAGGACCGCATTGCGGTAGGATTCGTCCTGCTCATCAAACAACTCCCAACTTGGGAAAGAGACCAGCCGAACGGCTATACCCGTCTCAGCCAGGCGTTTGCCTGCCTCCACGATCAAGCCCACCTCCGAGCCGCTCGCCATCAGGATGATCTGCGGTTTTCCCTTGCCCAGGTCAGCCAGTACATAGGCGCCTTTGCGGACGCCTTCTGCCGGAGCGTAAACCGTGCGATCCAGGATGGGCAGATTCTGGCGGGTAAGCGCCAGGGCAGTTGGCCGGTGGCGGTTCTCTACGGTGATCTTCCACGCCTCGCGCACTTCGTTGGCGTCTGCCGGGCGAATCGTGACCAGGTTGGGGATGGCGCGCAGCGCGGCGAGCTGCTCTACCGGCTGGTGTGTAGGGCCGTCTTCGCCTACACCGATGCTGTCGTGTGTAAAGACCCAGATCGAGCCCAGGTGCGAGAGCGCCGAAAGGCGTATGGCGGGGCGCATATAGTCGGAGAAGACCATGAAAGTCGCCCCGAATGGGATCACACCGCCGTGGTAGGACAATCCGTTGACCACCGAGCCCATGCCGTGCTCGCGAACGCCGAAGTGGACGTTGCGCCCCTCGGAGCAGTCGGTTTCGCCATCACGGTGGGCAAACGCCGGGCTGGCCGCCATCCAGGTGTTGTTCGAGGGAGTCAGGTCGGCAGAGCCGCCAAACAGGTCGGGGAGCACTTCAGCAATAGCATTGATCACCTTGCCAGATGCAGAGCGGGTGGCGATACCTTTCGCATCGGCAGGGAAATCGGGCAAGTTCTTGTCCCAGCCTTCCGGGAGCTTACCTCTCAGGCGGCGATCCAGCTCGGCAGCCTGCGCCGGGAAAGCCGCGCAGTAGGCGGCATACTTCTGATTCCACTCTCGTTCTAACTTTGCGCCGCGCTTGACTGCCTGGCGGAAGAATGCCACGGCTTCATCCGGAAGAAAAAAGCGCGGCTCTTTGGGCCAGCCCAGCTTTTCCTTGGCTCCCTCCAGCTCGACGTCGCCGGGCGGCTCGCCGTGTGCTTTGGCGGTGCCGGCACGCGTGGGCAGACCGTAGCCGATGATGTTGCGCACCATGATCAGCGATGGTCGCGGATCGCGCTTGGCGACCTTGATGGCCTTGTCGATGGCCTCCACATCCAGGCCGTTTTCCACGCGCTGAACATGCCAGTCGTAGGCCTCGAAGCGCTTGCCGCGGTCTTCGGTGAAAGCGAGATCTGTGGAGCCATCGATAGAGATATGGTTATCATCATACAGGTAAATCAGCTTGCCCAGGCGCTGGTGACCGGCTAGGCTGGCAGCCTCAGAGGCCACGCCCTCCATCAGGTCACCATCGGTGACGATGGCATACACATAGTGGTCGATGACCTCGTGACCAGGGCGGTTGTAGACTTTCGCCAGGTGCGCCTCGGCCATCGCCATGCCCACGCCGTTGGCAAAGCCTTGCCCCAGCGGACC
>CAZGIX010000078.1:0-18895 GCA_964525785.1 uncultured Anaerolineaceae bacterium | reverse complement strand
CGGCGGGATCACCGGCCACCACCAGGTGGGAACGGCCGGCCAGCACCGTGCCGGCAGGGAACGGGAAGTCCGCATCGCCGGAAATGCGCCAGCCACTGAGATCGTGGGGCACAGGTTCGGTGTTGAACACCTCGATGAACTCCAGGTTGGGCAGCCAGGAAACTCGCCGGCGCACTGCCCATTCCAGCAGATCGCGGCTGCAGGGATGGGACTGGTAGCCAGATGTAAAGCGCGGCATCAGTCCGGTGAAAATGTAGGCGCTCAGGTCTTCGAGCCAGTCCACACATGGGGCGCCGGCTCCCTCCAGGTCCTGCTGCAGGCCGGTAAAGAGCTTTTCGAGCTGCTGCTGGCCGCGCCACAGCAGGATGTGGACGTGGCGCGCCTGCGGGACGCCTTTGCGCGGCCGCGGTCGAGATGGAAACCGGTCGCGCTCCAGGATCGTGACCCGCTCGAAGTGATCGGCCAGCACCCGGGCTGCCAGCAATCCCGCCATGCTGCCGCCGATCACCACTGCATGCTTCCAAGATTTACCAGAGACATGTGCCATCCGAATACCAACCTGAGGATTGACAGTAAAAATATCAAATATTTCAGAGCTATTTTATCTTATTATTGGGAATTAATAACAGGAAATCTACCAGATGCGATGCACATGAAATTGTCACCGGCATCGAATGAATTCGGACCCCCCTGCCATAGAACGGCATCCCCCCATCGAAAAATCATCGATGGGGGGATCGAGGGGGGGTAAGCACTCAATTTGTCGGTAGCCCGTGATCGAAGTTGTAGTACAGGGTCTGGTATGCCTGGCGGAACTCGATCACATCTTCCACCACCATCTCGGGGGATTGCTTTTCGATCAGGATGCGCCCCACGAAACCGGCGATGGTGTCCATCTCCTCAGGTCCCATGCCGTAGCGTGTCACCTCGATCGTGCCCAGGCGAAGGCCGCCGGGGCGGTCCCAATCTGCGGGCGTATCGCTCGGGATCAGGTTCTTGTTGGTCACCAGGTTGGCCCGCGCCAGCAGGTGGGCTGTATCCATACCGCCGCCGAAGGCGTGTGCATCGGCAATCACCTGGTGGGTGCGGGTATAGCCCTTGTGCGCGCACAGCACCGGGATGCCGCGCCGGTCCAGGGCAGCTGCCAGTGCCTGGGCATTGCGCACTATCTGCGCCATGTAGACCTGCCCGAACTCGATCATCTCGGCTGCGGACACCGCCAGGGCAGCCACGCGGTTCACCTGGTGCGTGGCAGCCAAGACAGGGAAGATGGCATGTGTAACCGGCTCCGTCAGCTGCGGATCATCCCAGACAATGATGCCGCTCTGCGGCCCGCTGAAGGTCTTGCCCGCCGAGCCGGTCATGAGCGCCGCGCCTTCCCGCAGCGGGTCCTGGAACTGGCCTCCGGCGATCAGGCCAATCTGGTGGGCACCGTCGAAGTAGATCTTGCCACCCCATTCGGCTACGATCTCACTCATCTCTTTCAGCGGGAAGGGGAACAGGGTCATGGAGGCGCCCAGGGCGACCAGCACCGGGCGCACCAGGCAGGCTGTCTTGCCGAACAGGTCCAGGTCCACCACCAGCTCGTCCGGGTCCATAGGCACATCCACGATTTTCAGACCCCGCACACCTGCCGGCCCATCCGGACGGTTGCTGGAATGCCCGCCGAAAGGCTGGGCGATGCTCATGATCACATCTCCCGGCTGCGTCAGGGCGGTATAGGCGGTCAGGTTGCCAATCATGCTGGCGACCAGGCGGTGGTCGGCATAGCGAGCGCGGAAGGCCTGCTTGAGCAGCTCCACGCACAGGGCCTCGAGCTCATCGATATATTTCGTGCCGGCAAACCAGCGGTTGACCTTGCCGATGTGCCCCTCGGCGGCCCGCGTGCCCACTTCGGAGGCCAGCAGAGCCCGCACCGCGGGACTTGTGGGCGCTTCCGGCGCCAGCAGGTTGATGCACTGCTCGCCGCGCCACTGCTCGTTGCGCCTCACGGCAGCGATGACAGCCTCCTGCATCTCCCTACCCGAGCGGCAGGCATCCAGGACGGCACGCGCCTGGGCGAGGATCTCGGGATCGTGGACTTCGAAGGTAGGATGTGTGGTCGAATTGGGCATGCTTGACTACTCCAAATTTTCAAGGTCGGCTAAATCCTGTAATCTCCCGGACGCCTGCTTATTTTTTCGAAGATTCTCGAGATCGATGAAATTGACCCACACCCCTTCTATTTCTATTTGCATCCGTTTATCGTAGCATGCAGCAAATTCAACTCCAGGCAGGCTGCATAGGATGTCAATGCGATTCGGCGGATATCCCAACTGGATAATCTGGTCAGCAACCAGGAAATCCCCATCCTCCAGCCCCAGAGATTCGAAACCAAACTGTTCGATAGCGCTTACCATCTTGCGTGCATTATCCGGTGCTAATTCGATCCAGATGTCAATGTCCTTGGTATAGCGTGGATAGCCATGAAGTGCGACCGCATATCCCCCAACAACCAGGTAGTGAACCTGGTTATCGTTTAATGATTGTATAAACTCTTTGAAATCCTGGTTGAGCATTGTACCTCCAGCGATGATATTCCTGGCGAATCTGCTCCAGCGTAGCCAGGCGGAACTGCGGCGTCTGTGACTGCCAATAAGCAAAATCGCGCTTCGGTTTGCTCAATGAAGTAAATGTAACCACTGGCTGAATGTTATGCAGTTTGGATTCCATCTTTTCCTCGATCCCCGGATATTATACCCGCCTCACTTCGCGTTCTGTGCGGTGAAATTACTGAACGAGCCCAAGTAATTATCCGCTCAGCTGCCGCAAATACTCCAGCACACCCGCCTCCACCCGGGCAGGATACTGGATCTGCAGGACGCTTGCCGTCTGGCGCGCCAGATGGTGGAACAGCTCCAGCATGGCGAACAGGCTTTTCCAGGTTGCGCCGCTGTCATAGGCGGAGAAGCTGCCGGCGAAAGCCCGGACCAGTTCGGGCGAGGCCCACTTCTCGAAGCGCTTGCCTTCCAGGTGCAGGAATGGGTCGGGCTGCCAGCCACGGATTACCCCGTGCTGCCAGAGCGCCATGCGGTACAGGTGATCCTTGATGTAGCGGTTCTCGATCAGCTTTGCATACCACAGGTCCTGCCGCACCAGGTACTTGGCGACACAGCAGGCCTCAAACCAGAAGTCGTAGATGGTCTGCAGGAATTCATCCCGACTGGGGCGAGTTATGGAGAAGCCAAGGCCATCCGGCGCTGGGAGCTGACGAGCGAGCTGGTCTTTATCCACCAGCACCCGGTAGCCGTTGCGGTAGCTTTCGTACTCCTTAAAGCCCTGGACCATGTCCGTGAGCAGCGAAATGCGCCAGAAACTGAAATCCACCCGCGGCCGGTCGCGGAAGATCACCAGCCGCGTGGGGATGATCGCCCCGTAGAACTGGAACATCTCTTTTTGATACACCAGCACATCGCCGAACTGGCTCATCCAGCCGTCGTCGCTGAGATAGCGGTCGAAATCACGCGAGAAGATGTTGATATCGTAGTCGGAGAGCGCATCCACATGCGAGCGCACCACCAGCGAGCCTTCCAGGATGACGGAGCGAATGTCGTCATCTGCCTGGGCAAGGGCTATAATCCGGTCGATCAGGGACGAATCCAGCATCTATGCCTCACAATCTGGATGGTTCAGGACACGGATAAACCCGGAGGATCAGGCAGCACGCTACTCTTTGCGCCGCCATCCAAGATAGCGCGGCGTGCGCTGGCAGTACTCCCGGTACTTGTCGCCAAACACATCCACCAGGTGCTCCTCTTCGGCATGCACCATCCAGCGGGCGATTGGCAGCCACAGGCAGGCTAAGAGAACGCCCTGCCAGGAAGGCCACAGCAGGGCGTAGCCTAGGATGAATAGGAAGCCGCCCACCAGCTGCGGGTTGCGGCTGTAGCGGTACAAGCCCGTAGTGCGCAGGCTCCCGACCTGTCCGCCAAAAGAAGCCCCACCTAAAAAAGGCATCGAGAAGAGCACGATCAGGAAACCAATCGCCATCAGAACCAGGGCAATCGGGAACAGCCAGCCTCCGGCCTGTATGTGCGACAATCTGGAATCGAGGAATGCATACGAAGCCAGGGCGTAAGCGCAGAAGTAGCCGGTCTGCAGGATGGCGACCGGCTGTGTCAGCTTGCCGTGGAGGCGGTAATCCGAGCTCACGCGCTCAAACACAAAGTAGGCTGCCGTGAGCAGGGCTGCCAGGAGCAGCAGGCTGACCAGTGCATTCGCGGGACCGATCATCGTAGGAAGCCTGGAAGATAAAGTGTATTGATCCTAAGAGCCCGGTGCGCTCAGCGCCGCATCGTAAAATTCGATCAGGCGCTGCGCATACTCCTCCGGAAACAGAGATAAGGCTTGCGTATGCGCCGTCTCGGGCGCGATCCACAATGCTGCCCGTTCGCCCAGGGTGGCCGCAAACATCTGGTTGAATTCTGTCTCCATCTGGTTGCCGCCCGCGGCGATGAACAGGAAGCGCGTCGCTTCAGCTTCGATCATGGAGTCGAGCAGCGGCTGGGGAGGCCTCTCGCCAGACAGCAGGCGGACGGTGGCGTACATCACCCGGGCGGTGAAGTTACGCACCAGGGGCCGCTCGGATTCCAGCGCCAGGAGCTCTTCTGTCGAGCGGCGCGTGGCGCCATCGGCGGCAATGGCCCCGATCACCGGGTACTGCGCGGCGGCGCCCAGGAGGATTTCCCCGCCCATCGAGATGCCCAGCCCGCCGATGGACTGGACCTCCCCGCGACCATCAAGGAAATCGACTCCCGCACCCACATCCAGGGTTCCCTGCCAGCCCAGGCGGTTGGTCTTGCCCTGGCTCTCCCCGTGACCGCGCGGGTCCAGCGCCAGTACGCCATAGCCATTGCGCGCCAGCAGCTCGGCATACGGGCGCAGGGCCTCACGGGAACCGCCCGCGCCCGGCAGGAGCAGGATGGCACTTCCATTCGTCGGAGGCTGGTACCACGCCGCCAGCTGGACGCCATCCTGAGTCTGCAGCGTGACTTCTTCAAACCCTTGAGGCGGCTGACCGACCTCCCCACGCGCCGGGAGCAGGGTTACAACCCCCATAGCGGCGGGCAGCCCTATATACAGCAGCGCCAGGATCACCAGCAAAATCCAGGCTGCAATGGATAGGACGCGCCTGCGGCGGGATGGATATTTAGATATCATCGACTTCCTCATCGAGCGGCTCCGGGGCTTTTCTCAAAGGTCTGACCACGGCCTGGATCTCATCTTTATACACCACATCCACCGCGTTTTCCTTCACCCGGATCACCCGGTATTCTTGCCCTACTCGCTGGCAGGCCTTGACGATCGCCCGCCCGTAAATATCCCAGCCCTTCTCAGTGAAGTAAAACCGGCAGTTCTTCCGGATGCGCTTCTTTGGAGCCGGCATATCCATCCATACCTGGTAAACGCCATCCTTGACCGGGATATAACAGATTCCCCCTTTCACATCCCAGGATTTTATATCCGGCAGATCGACCGGCAGATGGGATATCAGCTCGATGCGCCTGTACATGCGTGCTCCGCGGTGAAATCTCTCAATTAGCTGGCCTGGGAAGAGCGTCGCCGGAACAGCAGCCAGATGAGCGCTGCCAGACAGCCCGCCGCCAGGCCCATCACAGGCAGCAGCCCGCCCAACCTGACGGAGGCTGCTTTCAATGATACCATCTCTACCACCGTGGGGCCAACATGGTTGCCTGCAGCCCAGTCAGAAAATGCGCTCACATCCTGGCGGACGATATGGTTGAATGGCGTGGCGCTGTACCCATCGGCAGCACAATCCCAGGTCGTCCCGCCGATATAGCGGCACAGGGTATCCTCTGCGTCGGGTGTAAATAGAGTGGGCAGCGACAGGTCAACCTCGAAGTTGTTGGCTCCTGGATTGGGTTCGATGTCGTAGTACTCGCCCCAGCCCACACCGTTCCCACCAGCAGAGCCCGTCCTGCCGGGATGATCGCCTGGTATCCTCTCCACGAACAGGTCCTCGAGGCTGCCGAGGCTGGTGACCACGATTTTCGCCCGGGTGGGGCCGATGGTGTACTCCCCCGGCTCGGTGATGTTCTTTGAAACCCATGGACTGTCGGCGAGCTTCAGCTCATATGCGCCGATATCGCAGCGCCAATCGTCACGCGTCTCGCCGCGCTGGTCGATAGTGCGACAGGTAGCAGCGTCGCCGGCGTCGATCGCCGGGCTGGAAGGCAACAGCGCACAGGTGTAGGTCACGCCGCCGTACATATCGCATTCGTCCAGGGATGGGTCCTCATAGAATTCCGGATAGCAGAGGCCATCTTCCACCATGTTGTGGACGTTGTCCTGGATATTCCCGAAATTGATACAATCGCCGCCGAGGGTGCTGTTGGCGATGATGTTGTTATAAAACATCAGGTCACCGACATTGTATAAGCCGCCGCCTTCGTATACAGCTGCGTTGTCGTGCAGGGTGCAGTTGGTCAGACTCAGGCTGCCCGTCTCGCTGCTCACTCCTCCGCCGAAAATGGTGGCGTAGTTGGCGTAAAAGGTCGAGTTCTCCAGATGGGTAGTAGCATAGTTGTAAACGCCGCCGCCCATACTGGCTGTGTTGCCCATAAAGGTGCTGCCGGACACCGTCAGGTTGCCCAAATTATTGATGCCTCCACCATTAAAAGAGGCTTCATTGGCGTCGAAGGTGGTAGCACTCACGTCCAGAAGCGCGCCTTCTTGTGCGTTATGGATACCGCCGCCAAAATCAGCCGTATTATCGATGAAAATCCCCAGGGTTACGGTTGCCTCATCATCGTTGCGAATGCCGCCGCCGTAACTCGACCAATTGCCCTCGAAGCGGGTGTTCGTCACTCCCAACGTGGCGCGGATATTATAGATGCCGTCCCCACCGTTCATGGCCGTGTTGTTGTAGAAAGAGCTGTCAATCACTGACAGAATGGCGTCATTGTCGTCGTAAATCCCACCGCCGTTTTGCGATGAGTTCCCCCGCAAGGTGGCGCCAGTCACGGTGGAGTTGCTGTACATGTTATTATCGATCGCCCCGCCGGTGATGGCAATATTGCTGATGAAAGTTGTGGTCGTGATCGTCAGAGAACCACCCCAGTTATCGATGGCGCCGCCGTTGATATGCGCATAATTTTCGTTGAAAGCGCCGCCGTTCACGGTTAAATCGCCAATATTATAGATGCCGCCGCCAAAACCGTCCCCCTCATTGTATGCCGAGTTGCTGGTGAAGGTACAGTCGGTCAGGATCAGCTCAGCTCGATTGTTGATGCCCCCACCTTCATGGACGGCGTCGTTGTCGGTGAATGTAGTGTCAACAACAGACAGGTATGCCTGTACACCATCGTTCTGGTTCTAGATGCCAGCGCCATAATCCGCCGTATTGCCCTCGAAGTGGCTGTTGGTTATCCACACCACGCCTTCCAGATTAATGAGCCCGGCGACGTTGGCGGTTGCCGAGTTGCCGGTGAAATAACTGGAATCCACGGTCAACGTGGCGTTGGAGTGATTCTCGATGCCGCCCCCAGAAATGGCTGTGTTATCCTCGAAGGTGCTATTGATTACCGTCAAATCCGTGCTGCTGGTGACACCTCCGCCGTTCTGCACTGCGGCGTTTCCGGTAAAAGTGCTGGATTCCACCTGCATTCCGCCGGCATAATTATCGATCCCCCCGCCCCACAACGCCGTGTTGTAGTTGAAGTGACTTTCAAATGTGCTGACCGAGCTCAGGTTGCGGAGACCGCCGCCATAAGCCCCAGTGTTTGATTCAATGATGGTGTTGTTGATCGTCAGGTTGCCAGTGTTGAATATACCACCGCCATTTCCCGTTGCAGCGTTGCTGTAGACCAGGCAATTCACCAATGTCAGGTCGCCCTCGTTGTAGATGCCAGCACCGTCGTAGCCATTGCTATCATCTGCGCGGCCACCGGCGATATCCAGGGCAATCAGACTGACCGTGACGCCGGGGTGGACACCAAACACCCGGAAAGTCTCGTCGCCGCTGATTTGTATGTGAGTAGCCAGGTCGGCGCCATCAATGGTCAGGTTTTGGTCGATATCCAACTGCCCCATCGTAAGCAGGATCGTCTGCCCGCTCAACGAAGGGTCGAACACGATCGTATCACCGGGTGCGGCTGTGTTGATGGCTTCGCGCAAGGAGCAGTCTCCATCATAGCAATTTCCATCGTCCCCATCAATGTTGGTGTCCACAGTGAACGTGTCTGCAAGGACCGACTGGACCGGCAGCGCCAGCAGCCACAGGCAAGCCAGCGTCGCGCCCAACAGTATGGTCAAAGCCATTGAATGCTTTTTACTGTTCATGAAAATATCCTCCCCAGGACAACCAAACGGAAGTTCGGGCTTTATATTAGCTTTAGCGTATATAGGGTGACTGACAAAACACTGACACGTTTCCCTCCGTACGATGCGCAGTGTTCCAGTTAAATTATACAACTTTCCCAAATATGTGACATTCCTTTTATGCTGTCCGATTTCGTGCTGCGCGGAGCCGCACCTGTCATGTTATTTTGCCAGAAAGAAATCGGCTGGCAGTCTTCATCTGACTGCCAGCCGTTAGTAAGGGCTGAGAGTATGGGCCGCCGGCGGTCCGGTCAAGCCGGGCTGCTGTGCGCCTGCCCCTCCAGGATCGGATCGAAGTAGCGCTTGAGCTCCTGTTTCAGCTGCTCCACCGAATCGAGGGCAAACAGGACCGAGTTGTGCTCCCAGACGGCTTTGTCGTGCCGGATGACGTTCTCGATCGTGAAATCCCGGATGGGCACTTTGCCCTGCACGGCGTTGACCATCTCGGCGTTGCCGGAGATCAGGCCTGCGCCGAAGATCTTCAATTCGCCGTGCTCGCGGATCATGCCGAACTCCGTGCTGAACCAGGCCAGGCGCTTGATGTGCTCGCGCTGCTCCTGGTCCGCCGCCAGAAAGACGGGAGCAAACAGATCTTCCAGCTCGGCGTAGTGCGGCAGGGTCAAGAACGGCAGGTGGCCGAAAATATCGTGGAACATATCCGGCTCGGGAGTCCATTCCAGCTCTGCCCAGCTGCGCATGTAATCGGTGACCAGGAAGATGCGCTGTTTGAACTTGTGGTACCAGGGGACCGCATCGGTATAGCGCACAGCCGTGCGCTCTACACGCCAGCCGGTGCGGGGCGTGATGCGCCCGTTAAGATAATCCAAGGATGGGATATGGTCAGCGGGAAGGGCCAGGCGCGCAAATCCTTCCAGGTAGTCGGAACAGGCATACTCTTCGACGCGCGGGCGCTGTGTGCTGTACAGCGCCTGCCAGATTTTGTGTAAGTCGTCAGTGAATTCCATACGATACCTCCCTGAGAGTTTGTGAAAAAATCGGATGTCATCCTGAGCGAAGCGAAGGATCTCTTCATTAAAAAGGTTAGACTCTTCGCCACACTCAGAGTGACAAAAGAGATTAATTCACAACCTCTGAGCGTACACGAAACAAACGACGATATTATTATACTATTAAGGGCAAGAATGTCCTAATAAATAACTTGAAATACCCCAGGGGCTTTCGTAAAGTGAGAATTGGGTCGTAGATTGCAACGCGGCAAGAATCGCACTTGCGGCTCGCTTTTTGAGAGATTGCTGCGCAGCGCATTATCTCTCTCCGCTTACGGAAGTGTATCCTTCTTTCAGGAAATTCCAAACGCTATTTCCGGCGCACGCAGGTCATTCCGAGACCCTGTGCTCTTTGCAGGGTCGAGGAATCCCTGATCCCCTGTTCTTTGTAACCCTGCCGGCAGGGAAAAGGCAACTATCGCCACAGGGATTTCTCACTGCGTTCGAAATGACAACCTGGCTGGTCTGGTTTTGCATAAAATTTCTAAACAATAGATACACTACTTCGTTCTCTCCGTTTCTCCGCGGTGAGATAAAGAGATTACCGCGGAGAAACGGAGAGAACGAAGATTTTCCAACTGAATCGGAGATTGCCACGCCGCAAGAAGAGCACTTGCGGCTCGCAAAAACGGTCATTTATTAAGGATGTCCGAACTATTATCTCGCCTTCAGGAATTCCAATTGCAATCCACAGGTTTTTCCTGTATGCTTATAGAATAACCACCGATTGTACCCTGGGGAGGATTCAGATGAACCAGCTTTGGAAGATCAACCGCATCATCCGGCTTTTAGCCGCACTGACTCTGGCTGCTTTGCCGTTGGTGCTTGCCGCGCCGGCTGGAGCCCGGGCAGATATCGTTGTCATCAGCACTGCCGACAGCGGAACGGGCACGCTGCGATGGGCTATCATCCAGGCGAACACCAACACCGGAGCGGATACCATCCGCTTCAATCTGGGACGTTGCGCGCTGTATTGCACCATATCACCGACGACAGCCCTGCCGCCGCTCAGCGGTGGGGATACGACCATCGATGGCTACACCCAGCCAGACGCTGCACCTGCCGCGGATGAGGCACCGGCTACCATCGTAGTCGAGCTGGACGGGAGCCTGAGCCCGGCTATCTATGGGCTGGGCATCACCTCGGCCGGCAACACCATCCAGGGGCTGGCGATAACGCGCTTCAAAGGCACCGGGATCGCCATCAGCGGAGCCGCGGCGACGGGCAACGTGATTGCCGGCAACCACATCGGCGTGACACCTTCGGCAGATCTGACCTTGGGCAACCTGTGGGATGGCGTCTATATCGGGGAGGGAGCGATGGACAACCTGGTCGGGGGCGACACATATGCCGAGCGCAACATCATCGGCGGCAACGGCTGGGACGGCGTGGGTATCTACGGGGCCGGCAGCGACCGGAACGTGGTCAGTGGCAACTATATCGGCAACAGCGGCGCGGACGCGCTAGGGAACGTCTTCAGCGGGGTGCACATCTACGGTGGAGCCAGGAGCAACCGTATAGGCGGATTTGTGACCCTTGAGCGCAATGTGATCTCCGCAAACGGACTGCACGGGGTGAACATCGCCGGGGCAGGCACGGACGGCAACCGGGTGGCCATGAATCTCGTAGGCCTGGACTACTACGGCCTGGCTGCCATTGGAAACGCCAAGGACGGAATCAACATAAGCCAGGGAGCGCAGCTAAACCTGGTGGGCGGGTATAAAACCGAGGGCAACATCATCGCTGCCAACCTGGAGAACGGCGTGCAGATCACCGGCACGAACACCCTCAGCAACACTGTCTCCGGGAACAACATCGGAGCGTACTCCACCTCGGGTCCAGATGTGGGAAATGATCAATCCGGCGTGCTCATCGGCGGCGGCGCAGGCAATACACTGGTCGGCGGAGAAATGGAAACCCAGAACAACGTAATCTCGGGTAACGAGCGCGGCGTCAAAATCACCGGCAGCGAGACTGCCCATAACACTGTCTCTGGCAACTTGATCGGCGTCGATTTCAACGGGACCAGCAGGCTCCCCAACACCCACCATGGCGTGTGGATTGGTGAGGGCGCCCATCACAACCGCATTGGGGGTGTGAATGCCACGCCGGGAGGCGAGTGTAGCGGGGAGTGCAACCTGATCTCGGGAAATAACCATGAAGGCCTCGTGGTGGGAGGTGATCTGACCTCTGAGAACGTCATCTCAGGCAACTATATCGGCACCGACCGGACCGGTATGATCCGCCTGGATAATTCGTACGGCATCATTATTTACAACGGCGCACAGCACACAACCATCGGCGGCGACACCCCAGGCGAGCGCAACCTGATCTCAGGCAATTTTTTATCGGGCATAATAATATACGATAGTGCAACCAAACATACTGTGGTGACGGGCAACAACATCGGCACAAACGCCGGTGGGACGGGAGCCCTGTCAAACGGCGAGCACGGTATAGAAATCGTTGGCGCTGGGCAATACCGGATTGGCGGGGAGGCCCCTGGGGAGGGCAACCTGATCTCGGGCAACGGCGAGAACGGCATCGACATATCCGAAAGCAGCGGCGATACCGAGAATAAAATCATCTCGGGCAACATCATCGGCCTGGACGCCAGCGGATCTTCTGAGCTGGGGAATGGTCTATCGGGGGTCAGTATATCTATCAGCGCCAATAACCTGATCGGCGGGGAGACGAGCGCCGGCGGCAATACGATCTCCGGTAACGGCGCTTACGGTGTCAGGATCACTGGAGGCAGCCGGAGCAACCAATTGTGCTACAACCGCATCGGCACCAGCCTGGACGAGATGGTCGCCCTGGGCAATGCCCAACACGGCGTGATCGTAGAGGAGGGCTCGCAGGAGAACATCATCGGCCCCGAAAATCTTATCCAGTCCAATGCTGCCGACGGCGTACAGATCGACGCCGCGGTGACATACGCCAATGTCGTGACAATGAACGCCATCGGCGAGAACGTGGAAGACGGCATCGACCTGGTAAGCGGCGCCAACCACGATATCCAGCCGCCGGTGATCGATGCTCTGGCAGGGAGCACTCTCTCGGTGGTGATATCCGGGTCGAGCTGCGCGGGGTGCATCGTAGAAGTCTTCGGGAACATGTCGGCAGACGGCGAGGGCCAGTTCTACCTGGACAGCGATGTCGCCGGCGCCGGCGGGCAGTGGAGCCTGGAAGTGGACCGGCTTTTCTACTCGTACCTGACCGCCACCGCCACGGCATTGGCGGACGGCACCTCGGAGTTCTCAGCGGTCTTCGCCAACCCGTATCGCTACGTCTTTATGCCCATGGTCGTCCGGTAGCAGTCCGCTGTTAGACCTTTCCAGGCGCAGTGACTATTGCGTGCAGCTATGTCATGCTGAACGCCTTCGATAGTTCACTTAAATTACGCATCTCTCGTAGGCTATCCGAAGGTCAAGAGATCAGCTCACTTCCTACGAAATCCATTCGATAAGCCGCCAAAGACGACCAGGGCGACTGCGAATATTATCCCGCCAACGATCGTCGTGATCGAGCCCGTGAGTAGCAGGACTGCCAGCACCACACAAGCACCGAGGTACAAGCCCAGGGCCAGATTTCTGCTCATGTCTCCACCATCCTATGCGTAAGTTCTAACTAATTCCCGGACAATATTCAAGCCCTACATATGGCTGTAGATCATCCGTACTGTTTATGTATTGGCGTAAGTTTTGTGCAATCAGAGGCCAAATCGCGAAAAACGGCCCCAAACTGAAAGATTTCTCGTTGCAAAGCAACGCCGTACCTGGTATAAAGGATCTTGAGGGCGATTGACATCTGTGGAAGTTGCGGTAAAGTTCCTCCACCCCGCTATCTGGTGAGGTCAGGTCTCGTTAGGAAACGGGAGACGCACAGTCACTCAGTCCTGTACTGACCTCACCGATGGGGAAGCTCACATGAAACTGGAGGTACATTATGAGCCAAAAACACCGCACCCATCCTCGAGGCGAACGCAGGCAAGCGTTCGCAGACCGAATACGAGGCGTTCCCTTGGACCGTATTCTGTGCGTCTCCCTGGATGTAAGTAAATACTTCCACGTGGTAATGATCCACAACGGTCTGGGAGAGATTATAACGCTCGACATATTTCTAAGCGGTTTTGATCGGCTATGGCAAGCGATGGAAGAGGCCAGAGTGCGCACGCAATCCCGGGTAGTGCTGGTGAGGATGGAGCCAACGGGTCACTATTTTGAGAATATCGCCCGACACATGATTAAGTCGAACTACCGCGTAACCCTGAACAATTCGTTTGCGGTCAAACAAAACCGTGACCAGCACAAGATGCAGGGGGAGAAGACCGACGAGATCGATGTGGCGGCGATCGGCGACTTACTACGCCGGCGGGAAAGTACATCGTACCGGCCAGGCAAAGGACTGTACTTGCGATTGCAGCAGCTGGATCGGGTGCGCTTGAGCCGGGTGAAGATCGAACGGATGCTCAAGAACCGGATCTTGGGCCATTTAGACCGCATCTTTCCCGGCCTGGTACTTATCGGTGACGAAGCTACCCGGCACTACAAGCACCTGTTGGCCAGCGACTCGTGGTCCTGCCAGACCCTGCAGCTTAAAGGGGTAAGTGCGCCTGGGGTGGGGGAGGCATTGGGAGAGCTATGAAAACGCAAAAAAACGATCGCCAGCAGATCAAAGCAGAGCTTAGTGTGTTGGCAAAGCACATGTTTACCAAACCTGCTTTTCAGGCGGGAAGCGTTCTGAGCCTGCTACTGGCAGTCATCGGTTTGGTGACATCGTTTGTTGGCGATCCCCTGATCTTTATCATCGGGTCAGGGATTTTCCTGCTGATCCTGGCGGGCTGGGCGATAGGGTTGGTCCATACCTGCCAGCGATCTGGGGTGATCGAGCCAGCCAGCAAACAGCCCTGCTTTCCGGCGCTGAAAAGCCGCCTGGGCTGGGTGGCAGCCCTGCTCATGCTTGGGATCGGTGTGGTGATGGGCGGGCTGGCCCTGCTGGCGGGCTGGGTGAGTGTCTCCCTGCCGAAGTGCCCTCCGGCGGATGCCGAGTCCTTCGCCACGGGCACCAGTGAGGGTTGGCTGGTCCGCTACGAGGGCGACCTGCGACTGGGTGAGGCGCTGACATATTCCAGCCCGCGCTGCCGGGGCAGAGACATCGATGCCCTGGAGTTTGAGTTTCAGCTCGGCAGCGAATATGACAGCGCCCAGATCGGGCTGGACGGCAGCGGAGTCTCCCTCATCGCCGGCATGGATGCCTGGGTGTACTCTGAAAAAGGCAGCCTGGAGACCCTGGCGGTGCAGTGCTTCCTGATGGAAGGCGAGGGGCAAGGCTGGGCGTGGCACGAGACTGCCCCGCTGCGCTTGTCCCCGGGGCGCTGGCAGGAGATCAGCTGCCCAGCCGACAAGTTCAGCCCGCCCGGGTGGGCCAATCCCCCGCAGTTCATCGGGCTGCTGTTCGCCGACTCCGCCGGGAGTGCCTCCCTCGACAGGGTCTATGTGGCAGGAGTATCCATTCGTTGATGGTGTAGAGGAGTAATCCATGCAGCAGGCAGTCAAGCGGGCTCAGATTTGCAAAGCGATAGCTCTGGCGGTCGTTGTTGCCGCTGTGATCCTGGCGGGCTGTCGCAAAACGACCGTAGTGCCGGTGCCCACCCAGGCGGCAACGCGCTCGCCTGTGTCCCAGGCAACGCCCACGCCTCTCCCGAGCGAAACTCCAACCCCGACCCCAGGCCCTTACGACTGGCAGCCCATCAGCCTGGATGGATTGGTGGGCGTGGCTGCTCAAGGCGACAATCCGAACTGCGCCAGGCTTTATCCGGACCTGGACGCCGATGAGTTTGTCCTGGGGCCAGACCCGCAGACCTGCGAGCCGCTCTTGAGATGGGTGCAGGTCGACCTGCAGGCGCACATCGACGTTTCGGCACAGGGCGATTGGGTGGCGCTCCGCATCACCTGCGCAGGGGAAAGTTCCTGCATGGGATCGGGTGTGTTTGAGCCGGGGACCGGGTCGGCATCCTTTGATCTTTTCCTGGAGGATGGCACTCGCCTGTGGAGCAGCAGTTGCGGCAAGGAGGGGATATGCCAGCCGGACGGTGACCATCGACCGGTGGAGGCGACCCTGCGCAAACCGGCCTCGGGAGTGATCAACCTGTCGCTGATGACCGCTGTCGGTGCGGTCTGGCGCATTGCTTCTATCGAGGCAGCTTTGCTGCCGCCGTTAGATCAGAGTCTGATCCAGGGCTATGCCTACAGCCCCTTCCGCAACTGCCAGATGCCCGATACTGGCCCATATCCCACCAATAAAGACGTGAGGGAAGACCTGCTGCGCCTGGCCAATTCCGCTGCCGCCATTCGCACCTACTCTTCGCAGGGGATTAACGCCGAAATCGCCCGGCAGGCGCAAGAGATGGGCTTTCAGTTGGGGATAGGGGTCGCCATCGGAGCGGACGATGATAAGAACCAGGCCGAGATCGAGGCGGCTGGCAGTCTGGTGCAGCAGGTGAGGCCTGAGTTCCTGATCGTGGGCAACGAGGTGATCCTGCGCGGCGAGAAGACTCCCCTTGAGATGGCCAGCTACATGGCGCAGGTCAAGCAGCTGACCGGCCTGCCGGTGGCCTACGCCGAGATCGGCTCTTTCTTTGTCCAGGCGGGCGCCGGTGGAGAGCTGGTACCCCGGGCGGATTTGCTGCCGATTATCGATTCCGCCGATATCCTGCTGGTGCACCTGTACCCGTATTGGGATGGGATCTCGGTCGAGCAGGGGGCGGCTTATGTGGTGGGTGCCTACCAGACCCTTGTGCGCCTCTTCCCCGATAAGCGGGTGGTGATCGGCGAGACGGGCTGGCCCTCGCAAGGCGAAACGCGCGGCTCGGCGGTGCCCTCCTTGGAGAACCAGCGCCGCTTCTTCCTGGAGTTCACTGCCCTGGCTGCCCAGGAGGGGGTGGAGTATTTCTATTTTTCGCCTTTCGACGAGCCCTGGAAGGCGAACGAGGGGCAGGTAGGGCCGAGCTGGGGGGTGGTTGCAGTTGAGCGGGACAACAAGTTTGAGAGCGAGAGCCTGTACTTCCCGCGCCCCGTACCGCAAGAGGCCGCGCTGGCAGGCTGGCCACCGGCGGGAGGTTCGCCGACCGAATCGGCCCCGGCCCCCACAGCCGGCACACAGGCGACCCCACCGCCCCTGGTGCTGTACCGCGAGTTCCCATTCCTGGGCAGCCTCAGCCCGAGCCGCTGGCAGGGAGATGTAGAAGATATCCACATGAACCCCTGCTACGGGGTCAGCGTGTACAGCTCGCCGGATGCTCTCCAGCTGGAGTATACAGCCGAGTCGGCCGGCATCTCGGAGGCAAAGGGCTGGGCGGGCTTTACCTGGGAATCGGCCGGTGAAGAGGGCCGCGACCTGAGTGCCTACAACCAGGTGCGCTTCTATGCCCGCGGTGACCAGGGCGGTGAGAAGGTGACTTTTTTCTTCGGCGGCGAGCGCAGCAATCTGGCTGCCTGCCAGCAGGGGCTGATCTCCTGCGATGCGCAGACCCTGCCGCCCATGCTGCCAGTGACGCTGACCAGGGACTGGCAGCTGTACTCCCTGGACCTGGGCGACCAGCCGCTGTCAGCTGTGGTTGACGGACTGGGCTGGGTGGCTTCGGCCTGCCAGAACCCGGGCGGTGCGACATTTTTCCTGGATGATGTCGAGCTGGTGAGCGGGGCGACGCCGGTTGTGCAAGATCCGCAGCCGTTCGTCGTGCTGGAGGGGGGCTGCATTGCGCCCGGTTTTGACCTGGGCATCGATACATCCGAAGGGGAGCGCCAGTGGGCCAGCCCGGCGGAGGGCGCCCTGCGGCTGGTATACCCGGTGGGGCAGGATTGGGGGGCGGCATTTGCCTTCGTGGACCTGGCAGAGTGGGAGCACAGGGCTTACATTGACCTCTCGGATTACTCGATCTTGGAGGTGGAGTTGCGCGGGACGGGCGGCCGCGAGCAGATCCAGGTGGGGATGAAGGACAATGATGACCCGGACGACGGCAACGAGCCGAAACGCTGGCTGACCCTGCAGTGGGATTGGAAAACTTACCAGTTCACGCTGGTAAATTTCCGCTACGGCAGGTACGCTGACCCGGCCCGTATTTATATCCCCATGGAGCTGGTCTTTGGAAGAAACTGGTCGGGGCCGGTGGAGGTCTATATCCGCTCGGCGAGGCTACTGCCGTGAGGTAGAGTCCATAACATACAAGGTGGGATATGACACAAAAAGGCAAGCTCCGGGTAAGATGATAGTTCTCCAACCGCCATCAAACAGGAGCTTGCAATGCCGATTGTCGTCCTTAAGCTGCCAGATGTCAAGCCGAGCACAGGAACTCGCCCGGATGGCTTGTCTTTTGACTTTTTCTGAAATTCACCTACCGCTGATGTTACAAACACTTCAGGATTTTGCTATTGACAGAACAATTGTTCTTATATATAATTGGCGTAACTATATCTATTTTATCCAATATATCCGGAGGTATCCCCATGAATCGCTTCACCCATTTCGAGCTGGCATCCGCTGACCTGGAAAAAACCGCGGCCTTCTACCGCGACGTGTTTGGCTGGCAGATCGACAAATGGGAAGGCCCGGTCGATTACTGGCTGGTAACCACCGGCGACCAGTCCAGCGTGGGAATCAACGGCGGCTTGATGCAGACCGACGGGGACTTCAAAGGCACGATCAACACCATCGAAGTCGATGATATCGACGCCTACCTCGCTAAAGTCCTGGCGCATGGGGGCACGATTGCCCTGGAAAAACAAGCCATACCAGGCGTCGGATACCAGGCTTACTTCAAGGATAACTCCGGAATCATCGTCGGGCTGCACCAGGCCGATCCCAAGGCCGGTATGCCCGGCTGAGGGGCCCGGCGAGACAATGTCATCACCCGTGTCTTTGGGCATCGCATGAATTCGACGCCTGATAGGAAGGAAACCCACTAAACTGGGTTCCAAATCAGTCCCCTAGCCCGCTTCAGCGAGTTTTGACCTGCCAGACGCTGATTTCAATAAGTGGCAAGACCATATCCTAAAAGGTGCCCCATATGGATGGAAATCATAAATTCACCACGGTAGACGAATACATCGCCCAATACCCGGAAGAAATGCAGCCTACCCTGGCTGAGATCCGGACGGTGATCAAAGAATCCGCTCCCGGTGCTGAAGAAAAGATCAGCTATAACATCCCGGCTTATTTTTTAAACGGCAGGCTGATCTATTTCAGCGTCAATAAGCGCCACATCGGCATTTACCCGCTGACATCCGGGATGGAGGCAGCTACCGAAGGGCTGTCTGCCTATAAGGGAGCCAAAGCGTCGATCCACTTCCGGCTGGATAGGCCTATCCCCTATGATCTGCTCCGCCAGATCGTCAGGTTCAGGGTGGCGGAAAATACGAAATAACGACCCCCCTCAGTCCCCCCATCGGAAGTATGTCCTTCTTTCAGGAAATTCCAAACGCTCTTTCCGGCGCACGCATGTCATTCCG
>CAZGIX010000077.1:0-19049 GCA_964525785.1 uncultured Anaerolineaceae bacterium | reverse complement strand
CGCCGCGCAGGCCGGCCTGACGGACGTGCTATCCGGATTAATGCCCGCCGAAAAGCTGGCGGCGGTGCGGGAGCTGGTGCAGCAAGAAGGGACAACGGCGATGGTGGGCGACGGGGTCAACGACGCCCCCGCCCTGGCGCAGGCCAGCCTGGGCATCGCCATGGGTAGGTCGGGCACGGACGTGGCCCTGGAGACCGCGGATGTGGTTTTGATGTCCGCCGACCTGGCGAAGCTGCCTTATGCGGTTGGCCTGGGAAGGGCTTCCCTGGGCGTTATCCGCCAGAACCTGGTGATTGCAGTGGGGACCATCCTGGTGCTGGTATTGGCGGCGGTAACAGGCCAGGCCGGCATCGGGATAACGGTCCTTTTCCATGAGGGCAGCACGCTGCTGGTAGTGCTGAACGCCCTGAGGCTGCTGAATTTCAGGGGGGCGAAAGCAGTATGAGGAATAAAGTTATGAAAGAAGAATATGATTTTACAAAAGGCAAGCGAGGAGCTATAGTTATCCTGCCCCCTGGAAAGACCCGCATCACGATCCGTATTGATAACGATCTCCTCAATTGGTTTCGCCAGGAAGTCAATGCGATGGGCGGCGGAAACTATCAGACCTTGATCAATGAGGCCTTGCGTGAGTATGTGACGCAGAGGAAAGAACCCCTCGAGGCCATACTCCGCCGCGTAGTTAGAGAAGAATTGAGCAACTACAGGGCATAAAAATAAAGCAGCACACAGGTGCACTGCCCCGTTCTCATTCGCCATGGAGACCGGGGCAGTAATGTCTAACCGCCAACCTTTTTCTGTGTTCAAGTGTAGTATTAATAGAAGCCCTTCTAATAGGCTCACGCGTGGAGAATTCATGCAGGAGAACCAGGCAGTCGAGTGTCTCAAACAGGGTGATATCAGCGGTCTCGAATTTCTCGTGCACAGATACCAGGTGCAGGCGATCCGGACGGCGTATCTCATCGTCCGCGATCGTGACTTAGCCGAGGACATCGTGCAATCGGCCTTCATACGGGCCTACGACCGTATCGATCAGTTCGTCGCCAGCCGGCCTTTTGGGCCGTGGTTTCTAAAAATCGTCATTAACGCCTCGCTCAAAACGGTTGCGAAACAAGGACGCGAAGTATTCATTGAGGACATATCGGAGGGCGAAGATGAGACATGGTCTAACCAGCTGGTCAACTCAGACTTCGAACCTTCGAATATCATCGAAACAGCAGATTCTCAGAGCGCCATTTGGGAGGCGCTTGCCAAACTGTCACCTGCTCAACGCGCTGCCATCGTATTGCGCTACTACCTCGATTTTAGCGAAGCCGATCTAGCGGTGGAGTTGAAGCGCCCCAGGGGAACGGTGAAATGGCTGTTGCACGCCGCCCGGGAACGATTACGCCAAATCCTGGAACCGGCAGGGAAATACACCAGCACCCAGCCTCCACGTGTGCCCGACAAAGATTGAACTGAGGCCTTCTATGAACGATGAACGCTTTCAAAATCACATCCGGCAGCTGGCAGAGAATGCCGTGCCCGAGGATATTGATTTATGGCCAGCCATTCACGCTCAATTACACACAGCGAGAAAAATGGAGGATATTCCTGGCTCGCCCAAGGCCGCCCATCGCTACCGCGTGCTGGCGATATCAGCACTTGCAGTCTTGTTGCTCCTTGCAGCAGCGTTCGCCACCCCGTGGGGGAGAGGGCTTGCGCAAAGCCTGTTTCGGTTCTTCCCCGTCGCGCCCGCCAACTCCTTTCCACTCCCAGCGGAAGAGGCCCAACCCTACAACGCAGAACAGACACCCACGCCCATCTTTGGCGCACAACTCAGCCCGGTCAATACGGCGGTGGAACCGGCCTCATTTGAACTCGAAGAGACAGCTACACCAGCGCCCGCTAATATTAAGCCTGCAATCTCAGGGTGCGATGATACGCAAGCATTGCTCACCTATCGCTGCCAAGTGCTCAACGCCGAGGCCGCCGTCGGTTTCAATCTGAAAGAACCCCCGGGCGACCTTCATGGTCTGGTCTTCTCAAGAGCAGAAGCCAACCCTACACTGCATATCGCTACGCTCATTTACACTGCCGTTGGCGGCGGCTCGGAGTTGGCTATCATCCAGGCGCAAGGCGATGGATCCGCTTCCAGTTGGGCCGAGGTGCCGCCCAGCGCGGCGGTGGAAAAGGTGAAGGTTGGTGGATACGATGGAGAATATGTGCGCGGGATGTTTGTGGTTATGGGAGGAGACAATTCAGCCAGGTGGTTAGACAACGCTCCGGTGCAACGCTTGCGCTGGCGCGAGGGAGATGTGCTGTTCGAGATCCGTCTCGATGGTCACGTAGTACAGGTCGAGTACCTGGATAGGGATACGCTGATTGCCCTGGCTGAGAGCCTGAAGTAATAAAAGATTATCTCCACAGCCAACTGGCCAAACAGGACGCACCCCGGGACGTTTGCGGCGACGTTTGCGTGACGGCACTTCCGTATACTGGTATGCATATACACATCCATTACCAGGAGACCGCAAGATGTCCGATCACTCACTCGCAACTCAAGCCAGGATGAAAGGCGCACACCAATTCGAGCAGGCGCGCCTGCGGGCGCAGCTTAACCGGGTGCGATCTCTGATGAGGCGCAGCTCGCTTTCACTGCAAGATCTTACAGTTGAAGCCAGCCGCTGCGGCCCGCCCAACCAGCATTACGCCGGCTTGCACAGCGTGCCTGTAGAAAAGATCCGCGGCAGCCAGGGGCGCAGCGACGATTTCGACGGCGAATTCAACCCCCGGCACAGGCGCAGCGCCAGCCGCTGGATCGGCGTCTACACCGCCTGGCAGGCGGGCGTCGCCTTACCCCCAGTCGAGCTGGTGCAGATCGGCGACAGCTACTACGTGCGCGACGGTCACCACCGCATCTCCGTGGCGCGCAGCCTGGGGATGCGCTACATCGACGCCGAGGTGACGGTGGTGGAGACGGAGGTCTGCCCGGTGGGGCGTGACCGCAGACGGCAGATGGCGGACAGCCGACCGCGGTGGAATTTCGCCAGCCAAGAATTAAAAACGCCCCAGACTTTCAGGGGCGTTTTCGTTAATCATGTAGAGAACGTGAAAACGACGTCTGCTACCTTACTTTCTTGTATAGCTCGCGATCGATGCGCTCCCTCAGGAAGATCTTTATCAGTGACTGGTAAGGGACATCGCGCTGGTTGGCGAGCACTTTGAGCTCGTTGAGCATTAACTCCGGAAGACGCAGGGAGATGGTGCGTGTGGTCGGTTTGAGCTTCGGGAATACGGCGATCTGAGCGCTGCTCCAGTCCAGAAATTCGGTGGAGTCGTTGGCAGCCCAAAATTCTCGCTCTTCGTCCTCGCTGGCAAATTCAGGGGTTGGTTTTTGCATAGATTTCTCTCTCTTTCCGGCTCATGTCTCGGGCAGAGATCACCCGAATCCGGTTTTCTCGAACTGTGAAGGCGATAAACAGCCACCTGCCAGCCTGGGTCTTTCCCAATACGTAATAACGATTTTCGGCCTGCGAGTGCCTGACATCTTCAAGGAGCAGTAGGGGTCGGTTAAAGAACAGCTCTTCGCACTCGATATTCGATACAGCATGCTTGCGCCAATTCTTGTCAAGATTGCCCTCATCCCAATCGAACCCTTCGAGGTCTTTGATGTTCATTTTGTCTGTATATTATCACCATATACAGCTATTGTCAATTAATTTAAAAACGAAGGCACTCAGGGAGGGCGTGCCATCAGTCTGCCCTGGGTGCCTTCGATGATGTGTGAAGCGAAGAGTTTACAGCGCTGGCAGCAGGTATTCGTAGGCGCTGAGGGCGGCCTTGGCGCCATCGCCGACGGCGATCAGCACCTGCTCGGCGTAGTTGGTGGTCACATCACCGGCGGCGAAGATACCCGGCACGCTGGCGCGCGCCATGGGATCCACCCGGACGCGCCCCTGGGTATCCAGCTCCACCAGCCCGGCGACCATCGTTGAATTCGGCACCAGCCCCATCTCGACGAACATGCCGTCGAAGGCAATGGTCTCTTCTTTGCCGTCTGGCGACTTAATGATCACGCGCTCGGCAAATCCATTGCCCTGCACTTCGACCACCTGGTAGTCCTGGCGCACGGTGACGTTCTTGGCGCGGCTCAGCTTAACCCCCAGGGGCGACTCGAGCGCCTGCCGGCTGGGGCCGATCAGGGAGACGTGCCTGGCGACAGTCGCCAGCTCGGCGGCAGAGCGCAGGGCCAGGTCGCCTTCTCCGACCACAGCGGTCTCGCGGTCGATAAACAGGGGGGCGTAGCTCTGGGCTGAGAAGCACAGGCCGCGCATGATGAAGTTCTTCTCACCGGGAACGCCCAGGCGCTTGGTGCGCGTGCCGGTGGCGACGATCAGCGCCCGCCCGACATGCTCGGCGCCGCTCTTGGTGCAGACGGTAAAGCCGTCGGGGTGGCGCTCGACATTTTCAACCGTATCCATCTGGTGAGCAAATTTCAGGTATTCAAGCTCGCTCTTGAACTTGTTGACGATCTCCAGGCCCTTGATCACCTGGTAATCTTCGACCCAGGGCAGTGCCAGGCGGTAGTTGGTCGCCCCGCCCAGGTCCTTGGAGATGAGCAGTACATTGATGCGCTTGCGAATGGCATAAATGGCCGCCGTCAGTCCGGCAGGTCCTCCGCCAAGGATGATCAGATCATACATGGTTCACCTCGTGAATTCGATCGATTGCTTCTGTTAAAGTATATGTGATGATCACAGGTCTGACCATCAGCTCTCCGGCGCTTCGGGAATGAAGCCCTCTTGCATCATCATTTGCGTCAGGCTGCGCGAGCGCTTGATGATGGTCCTGGCGTTGTCGTACAGCTCGTCGTAGGTGAGCTGTTGGCGCGCCAGACCCTGCTCCTGGGCTTTCATGCCGACCGCCGCCGCCTCGCGGGGGAACACTTCCCAATCATCCATATTGGGCATGATCATCTCGGGGTTGAGCCGGTCGCCAACGTGGTCTGCCATAGCTTTGGCAGCCGCGAAGCACATTTCGTCGGTGATGGTGCGGGCGCGCACGTCCAGGGTGCCGCGGAAAATGCCCGGGAAGCCGAGCGAGTTGTTCACCTGGTTTTCGAAATCGGAGCGCCCGGTAGCCACAACGGCAGCCCCGGCTTGCTTGGCCTCCCAGGGCCAGATCTCCGGCACGGGGTTGGCGCAGGCGAACACAATGGCGTCCTTGGCCATGCTGGACACCCATTCCGGCAGGATGACGCCGGGTCCGGAGCGAGACAAGCCGATGACCACGTCTACGCCGCGCATGGCGTCGGGAATATCGCCCTCGCGCCCCTCAGCATTTGTGACCTGGCACAGTCGCCATTTGTCGACGTACTCAGCTTTGCGCATCTCCAGGTCCTTGCGGTGTTTGCCCAGGATGCCCTTACTATCGACCATGAAACAGCGGCTCGGGTCAGCCCCCCAACCGAAGATCAACCGCGAGCAAGCCACGTTTGCTGCGCCCGTGCCGACGAAGGCGATGCTGACATCGCTCATCTTCTTGCCAACTACCTTCAAAGCGTTGATGAGACCCGCCAGGGTGACGGTGGCGGTGCCCTGCTGGTCGTCATGCCAGATCGGGATCTCGGCTTTTTCGCGCAGTGTATCCAGGATGCGGAAGCACTTGGGCTGGGAGATATCTTCCAGATTGATGCCGCCGAAGCCGGGCTGCAGCATGAGCACGGTATTGATGATGGCATCCGGATCTTTGGTGTCCAGCATAATCGGTACGCCATCGACGCCGCCCAGATACTTATACAGCAGCGCCTTGCCTTCCATCACCGGCAGGCCGGCTTTGGGACCGATATCACCCAGCCCCAGCACGCGGGTGCCATCGCTGACCACGGCTACGGTATTCCATTTGTTGGTGTACTCATAGGCCAGCTCAGGGTCAGCGGCGATCGCCCGGCAGGGGGCGGCTACACCTGGCGTATACCAGATAGCGAAGTCATTGAAGCTGCGCACCGTGCATTTCAGCGCGGTTTCCACTTTGCCCCTGTAGAATGGATGCAGCAGCATAGCATCCTCAGAAGGCTTTTTTGCTTTCGCAAGAAGCGCTTCAATGTCGATCGCTGGTTTGTCTTGCAGCATGTTGGACCTCCTTAAATAACGGGTCGGTTGAATTGGGGATTTGAATCGAGACAAATTTTCAGTCGATGGTTTTATTTTTCATTCATCAAAATGGATGTCACGCTTGAACTGCGCCTTGGACTCCACTTCCGCCAGCTTCACAGAGGCATAGGTACAGGCCTCACGCATCAATCGTTTGGCAAGCTCTTCTGGCAGGTTTTTCACCTCTTCCAGCCGGTAGCCTTTGCCTTCCAGGAAAGCTTCGATGAGCAGGCGTTCCAGAACCGACTGCGGACCATCGCAAATGCAGCGATCGATCTCGCCCTCGCCTTCATCCGGAAATGGTACTGCAGGCAACGCCAACCTCCTCACAAAATAACTACAGGTTCTCTTCCAGGATGATATTCTCGTCGTGGCGGGTGTAATCCGGAAGGATCACCGGGGAGGGAGCAGCCTGCTCCAGGCCTGCCTCGCGGCGGCTGTTCTCCCAGGCTTCTAGGTGGGCCAGGGTGGCTTTTCCGGGTTGGTGGCTAAGCGCCCAGACCCCCGCGGCTGCGCCAGCCCGCCGTCCGAAAACGCAGATATCCAGCAGGCTGTTGCCCATCAAGCGATTGCGCCCGTGGATGCCCCCGGCAGCCTCGCCGGCAACGTACAAGCCGGGCACGTCACAGCTGCCATCCGGCTGGATGGCGATGCCGCCGTTCTGGTAGTGCAGGGTCGGGTAGACCAGGATCGGATCGCGGGTCATGTCGATGCCGAAACGCCGGTACTGGCGCACCATGGCGGGCAGCTCGCGGGCGATGGTGCCCGGTCCATGCAGCACGTCGATCATGGGAGAATCCAGCCAGACCGCCGGCTGACCGGTAGGGGTGACAACGCCGCGCTGCCGTTCGGAGCATTCCCGGATGAAAGCCGCCGCCTCGACATCGCGCGTCTCCAGCGGGAAGACAAACTGCTCGCCATCTACATTGCACACCTGAGCCCCCAGGCCGCGCACCTTTTCGGTGACCAGCTGGCCCAGGATCTGCTCTGGGAAGGCCGCGCCGGTGGGGTGATACTGCATGGTGTCGATGAACACCAGGCTGGCCCCAGCGCGGTAGGCGAGCACCAGCCCATCACCGGTGGCGCCATAGTGGTTGGTGGTGGGGAAGCCCTGGTAATGCAGCCGCCCGCTGCCGCCGGTGGCAATCACGACGGCTTTGGCCTGGACGGTCAGGTAGCGCTGGGTGTCCAGGTCCAGCAGCACCGCGCCGGCGACCTGCCCTTCCGGTGTGAGGAGCAGCTCAACCGCCGGGCGGAACTCCCAGGTGCGGATGGCCCCTTTGGAGGCGCCGCCGTTGGTGCGCGAGCGCACTTCGTCGCGCAGGGTGCGCATGATCTCCGCGCCGGAATAATCGCGGGCAGCGTGCATGCGCTTGCGAGAGGTGCCGCCGCCGTGGATGGTGCGCAGGGTGCCATCGGGCTCTTTATCGAACATGGCTCCCAGCGACTCCAGCCAGGCGATCACCGCCGGGGCATCATTTACCAGCGCTTCGACCAGGTCGGGATGGTTCTTAAATCCGCCGCCGCCGAGCACATCCAGATAATGCATGGCGGGCGAGTCGTTTTCCTTATCGGCGGCCTGGATGCCGCCTTGCGCCATCATGGTATTGGCATCGCCGAAGCGCAGCTTGGTGGCGAGCAGAACGTCGGCGCCGCCCTCCTGGGCCAGCAAGGCCGCACTGGCGCCTGCGCCCCCGCCGCCGATCACAAGCACGTCGCAGGCGTCGTCGAACGGCCTGTCTAAGAGCCCAGCGCCCAGGCCGATGCGCGCCGGGGCTTCCAGGGCATCCACCAGCTCGTGCGGGGCGCGCTGGCCTTTATTCGGACCGAGGCGCAGCTCGCGGAAGGCATCACCGATGTAATCCGGATGGAAAGTGCGCAGTACGGTCTGGCGGTCTTCCGGGGAAAGGCGCGGGAAGGTTTCGGTCAGCCGCCTGGAGCGCGAGGCTTCCACTTTTTCTTGAGATTCACGGATTGAGGGTGGGTATGTCATGAACACCTCTTGTAGGGCTCAGCTGCTCAATTACCGGCCCAAGGCGCAGGCTGGGATGGGTTGCCGGCAGTGTAATGGGCCTCCTCCCGGATGCGGTGGCTGAGGGAGGAGATGAACAGGGTCAGCGGCACGTCGCGGTTGCATTTCTCTTCGCACATCCCGCAGCCCGAGCAGGTAGCCATCCAGCGGCTGATCTGGATCAGATCAGATAGCGCGGTATGCCTGGATGGCTCAGCAGGTGCAAGCCCGGAGAACGAGTCGAGCTCACCCTGGTACAACGGGCAGGCCTTCAGGCAGTTGCCGCACAGCGAGCAGCTGGACAGCCAGGCCAGCAGGGCGCCAATGTCGTCAAAGCGCAGGTGTCCGGGGATGTTCGCCATCATGGTCCTGCGCATGCCAGCGTGGGCGTCGGCAATAGTACCAACCACGGTCTCGCGGTGGCTCACCTGGTACTCGGTCGCCATATGGTCGGCAAGGCGATCCAATCCTAAAGCGCGGTCGTACTCTTCATCGCGCACCAGGACCAGGATGTGCTCGCCGGTATCCACACCGATGGTGCCGATGGCGATATCCGCCCCATAGGGAGCAGGCCAGTCGCACACCTGGCAGGCGGTGCGCATCTGCAGGGTCTGGACGCCGCCGCTTGAGGCGCTGTCCAGAATTTCACTGGTCAAAGATTCGAGACCACGGCTTTGAGCGGCGCGGTGAAACGCATCGGCGGGATAAGTGCCCAGGCAGTCGACCCCGAACACCACCATGCCCGCCTGGCCTCGCGGAGGGTGCTCGCGTTTGCGCAGCTCGTTATAGGCGCGCAGCTCACACGGGCGCAGCATCGCCGCCAGATGGGCGTCCGGGCGCTCCTGGAGGAGCTGGTAGGCCTGGCTGGCAGAGTTGCTCAGCATGAGCGGCGCAAAGGGGTTGACCCGCCTCAGGTCGGCCGGGTCTTCGATCACCTGGACGACAACTGTAGATTGATCCGGCAGTTCCACCGGCGCCAGCAGGGCGTCGAGCTGGTACTGCTCCCACCAGTCAGACAGGAAGGTGCGCAGGGTTTGCAGCGCATCTCCGTTTTGAACATCTAGAATCCGGTTTACCTGCATCGAACACCTCCTAAATACGGGTACTAAAACTTATACGGTCGCTTTTTCCAGCATTTCAGCGGCAATCACGGCGCGGGCTTGTTCCAGGGCCAGGTGCAGGGCTTCGGCGGGCACCAGGCTGCGCACCAGGCGCTCCGGCTCGATCTGCTCGGAGGGTCCGGGTCCGGCGAAGACCATGGTGGCGCGGTCGATGGAGCGCTCCAGCATCACGCCCGTCGCCAAGCGGACCTGGGCGGCAGGACCGCGCAGGGCGCTTTCTGAGCCGGTATCCGCCAGCCAGGCGGCATGGTAGACCAGCCAGCGGGTGCTTTCCACGTCGACGCGCATCTCCGCCAGCATCCTCTGGATCGCCGGGCGGACAGCCAGCGGCGCTCCCAGGGCGACCCAGTCGCGGGCGTGCTCGCTCGCCATTTCGATCAGTCGCTCGACCATACCGACATAGCGCGCTCCAGTGCGGATCCAGGCGCGCGGCGCCTCGGCGGCGCTGAGCGCCAATGCCTTGCCCGGCTCGCCCAGCAGCGCCTCATCACCCACCTGGCAGCTGTCGATATCCAGGACCACGTCTTTATTCCCGGTATAGCTCAAACCCGGATGCTCCGCATCAAGCAGGAAGGCAGTGGCTCCCTGGGAGGTGCGGGCAAACAAGATGAGGAAATCGTCTGCGCCGGGCTGCATGGTAATGGATTTGCGCCCCGTGATCACATAGCCTTGCCCATTGCCTTCAGCCGTCGTGGTCCACTGGTCGGGCTTGTAGCCATCGGGGCCGGGCTCGCGCACTGCCAGGACGGCGTGGCGCTCACCTGCCAGGGCCGGCTCAAGATAACCGGACACCTGACCGTCCTGGCAGGCATACAGTGGAGCGGGCACCTCGCCGATATCCACCGGGATAAAGGTCTTGCCCAACTCTTCTTCGATCAGGCAGGCGCTGACGGTATCCAGACCGCCCCCGTAAGCCTCGGGCACGGTCAGACCCCACAGCCCCATCTGCTCGATCGCCTGGCGCAGGCGGGCACGCTCCTTGGGTTCGAGCTCCCCGCTGGTAAAATACTTCATCTCCAGCGGGCGGGCTTCTTTCTGGATGAACTTGCGCAGCATATCGCGCAGCATGATTGTGTCAGGAGGAAATTCGAAATCCATGGCTCGAATCCTGTCTCCGCAGCGCGTTATGGCTCGATCTGCCGGGCATTGTAGCGGCTTTGCAGCTCTGCCAGCGGCAGTGATTTGAGCTCGCTCAGATCAGCCTGATAGAGGCCATCGGCGATCTCCTGGACGCGCTGGCGCAGGTGAGCGGCAGGCGGGGCCAGATATTTGCCATACAACCTGCGACCCAGCAGGGCGACATTATACGGCACCAGCTCTGCCGGGCAGCGCGCCGTGCACAGCCCGCACATGATGCAGTCGAAGGAGATATCTGCCAGGGCGGTCAGGTCGCCGCGGATGGCTGCCGACATATAGTTCAGGACATCGATCTCCTGCGGGCAAGACTTGGTACAGGTGTTGCAGCCGAAGCAGCGCATGATCTCCGGGTACAGGGCCGCCGGTGTGCTGCCATCCGCCTGGAGCTGCTCCAGGTGGTAGGCAGGACGCTGGGCCGGGAAGAAGGGGATGGGAGCCAGGACCATGTCGGGCTCCACCACCGTCTGGCAGGCCAGGGCATAGTGCAGGCGGTAGTCGCCGATGATGCGATAAACGGTGCTGCACGCCCCGCAGAAGCCGCCCCGGCAGCCGACGCCGCGGGTCAGGTAAAAGCCGGCGTACTCATAAGCGCGCAAGATGGTCAGGCCTTCAGGCACTTCATATTTTTGGTTGAAAATATAGATATCGACCATACCTATCTCCTATCACATTGTTCCAAGCACGAGATCCAACACATAGGCCTCGTCGGAGGAGGCTTTTGCCAGCAGCTCCGCCATGCCTTCCGCAAGATGGGTCTGGACCAGGTAGAACTTGATAGTCGGATCCACCTGGGGGCAGGCCAGGGCGCAGTTGGCGCAGCGGTCGCAGTCCTCGCCGACCAGGGTCTCCAGCGCCATGGAAGTGCGCGAATCGCTGCGCAGCTTGCGCTTTGGATCGCGCGCCAGGACCGGGCAAGCATCGATGCAGCACCCGCAGCCCAGGCAGGCTTTCGTCCCGGTGAGATCATCGGTCACTTTGAGCATGTGACCGGGACCGAACCCGGAGCTGAGCAGCCTGCAGCGGGCGACCGGCGGCTGGGTCTGTGAAAGAATCAGGCGCAAGATCGGCTCGATGCGCCTGGGATCGGCTTGTACGCGTTGGGGCATACCTACCTCCTACGATAAAGGATAAGCCATCGCTTCAGATGGCAGCCAGCTCATTCTGGAGCTCCTGCCGGACACGCCGGATGATTGCAGGCAGGGGCAGATCAGTCGGGCAGGCCTGTTCGCACATGCCGCAGGAAACACAGGAGAGCATCCAGCGGATGGCTCCTTCCCGGGTGAGGGTCTGACCATCCGCGCTGCGGGCGACTTCGTAGCTGTAAATTGGGCAGGCCTCCAGGCACTCGCGGCAGGGGGCGCAGCTTTCCAGCTGGGCCAGCAGCTCATCCAGGTCGCCGGGCAGGTCGCCGCTCAGTTCGCTGACCATGCGCTCGAGCGTGCGGACACGGCGCTCATTCAGCACCTCCAGCATATGGGCGTTCTGGGCAATAAGCGCCGGGTCGGCTGCGCCGCTGGTGATCTCGTCCAATCCCAGGCGGGCAGCCAGCTCCGGATCCTCAGCCCGTACCAGGAAGGCCTCCTTCAGCGGCAAGCCCAGCAGGCAGATCAGCAGGTCGGACCGCTGAGCTTCGGGCTCGAGGCACATCTGGCAGGCGTGGCGGTAGCGGTGAGGGGCGATGACGCCCTGGCGGGCATGGCTCAGGTTTTCACGCGTCAGCTCATCCACCGAACCCGCTTTCTGCACGCGCCACTCGAAATCCTCCTCGGAGAAGCTGGCAAGGCAGTCAATGCCAATGAGCAGCCAGTTGCTCAGATCCAGGCTCTCGCGCTGGATAATCTCCTGCAAGGCGCGCGATTCGCACGAGCGCAGCACAGCCGCGTAGCGCCCGGCAGGCAGTTGGCGGGCATATTCGGCAACCAGCCTGGCGGAGTTCACCGGCACGAGCGGCACGGTTGGGTCAGACAGGGCCAGCTGCTCCACGTCTTCCACCAGCAGCGGGGCGGATTCCAGCTCGCCGGCGTGGTGAGCTGGCACCAGCATGCCATCTAATCTGGCGCGGCGCCAGATTTCCTGCAGGAGCCGGCGTATGGCACCCAGCGTGTCGCCTCCAGTTTTTACCATCCATACGTCTGACATTGAACCACCTTCCTCTCTATCGATAAACAGCAAGCAGCTACGGCGCTTC
This sequence comes from uncultured Anaerolineaceae bacterium, assembly GCA_964525785.1. Lineage (GTDB taxonomy): Bacteria > Chloroflexota > Anaerolineae > Anaerolineales > UBA4823 > JAQBDA01. Next base: position 6,458 of record CAZGIX010000077.1, on the reverse strand, counting down.
CTGTGCCTGCGGCTGTAGTACCTGCGTGATGCTCACGCTCCAATCTGATAATGCTTCGATCTGGCTTATGAATTGATCGAATGTAAAATGATGGACGTTGATCGCCCCGGAGGGGCAGGTGGCGGCGCAGGCGCCGCAGCTCTGGCACAGGACCGGGTTCACCCTCATCACGCCGCGCACCGGGTGCAGAGATAATGCCCCGAAGGTGCACACCGCGGCACATTGACCACAGCCCGCACACAGCAGCTCATCAATAAAGGAGGATGTCGCCTCCACCTGGACCTGACCGCGCATGAGCGGGATCATAGCAGCCGAGGCAGCAGCCCGCGCCTGGGATACCGTGTCGGCGATATCCTTGGGGCCCTGGCAGCAACCGGCCAGGTAGATACCTGCCATGGATGTTTCAACCGGGCGCAGCTTGGGATGGGCTTCCATCATAAATCCATCGCCGGAGCGAGACAGCTTGAGCAGCCCGGTAATATCAGCGCTGTCCTGGCGAGCTGTCATGCCGACCGCCAGCACGACCAGGTCGGCTTCCACCTCGACACTTTCGCCCAGCAGGGTGTCCTCGGCACGCACGACCACGCGCTCCCCGCGGCGGATAATCTCCGACGGGTTGCCGCGCCGGTACAGCACACCGCTCTCGCGGATCTGGTCATAATATTCTTCAAAGCCCTTGCCGTAAGCGCGGATGTCCATGTAAAAGACGGTGATATGCGCCTCCGGCAGCCGCTGGCGCACCAGGTGGGCCTGCCGGGCGGTGACCATGCAGCATACGCGCGAGCAGTAAGCATTTCCCAGGTTCTCATCGCGCGAGCCGACGCACTGGATAAAGACCACCTCCCGAGGGGGGTGCCCGTTTGTGCTCAGCTCGCCTGCCGCCAGCTTTTCAAAGTCCATCGTGGTGATTACCTGCGGGTATTGACCATAGCCCAGCTCGGGTTTGCGGTGGGCGTCGAAGACATCGTATCCGGTTGCCACCACAATCGTCCCGGCTGGCACAGTCGTCACGCTATCGCCCTGGCTTACCTGGACCTCGAAGTTGCCGACATACCCGCCGACATCCGTCACCCGGGCACCTGTCAGCACCTGGATACGCGGGTGGGTCGTGAGGCGGGCGAGCAGCGGCTGGAGCAAATCGGAGGCCGCTTCGAGGGTGGGGAAGGTACGGTGCAAGCGCGCTACCTGCCCGCCAAGCTCGGCGGCTTGCTCCACCAAAGTCACCTGAAAGCCGGCATCAGCGATGTCCAGGGCAGCCTGCAGGCCGGCAATGCCGCCGCCGATCACCAGCGCGGCTGGGGTCACCGGCACCTGGCGCACCTCCAATGGCTCGAGCCCGGCAGCTTTTGCCACTGCTGAAGAGACAAGCTCCATGGCTTTTAACGTCGTGGCGGGCTCATTGGGGTGCACCCACGAGCACTGTTCGCGAATATTAGCCATCTCGAAGCAGTAGGGGTTCATACCGGCATCGGCGACGGCGGCGCGAAAAGTGGGCTCGTGCATGCGCGGCGAGCAGGAGGCCACGACTACATGGTTGAGCTTTTGCTCTTTAATGTCGTTCTTGATCAGCAACTGCCCGGGGTCGGAGCACATGTAGGTGTAGTCCCGAGCGACCACCACCCCCGGCAGCTGTGCGGCGTATTGTGTCACTGCAGCCACATCGACTGTGGCTGAGATGTTCACACCGCAATGGCAGATATATACACCGATCCGTGGCTGAGAGCTCATAGCTTTCAATGTCTCCATCACAAGGCTTCTACTGCGATCTCGGCAATATCCATCACCCGCAGCCGGTCCTCGGCGTTCAGATGTTTGACCGCCTCCTCCAGGGTGAGCAGGCAGAACGGGCAGGCAGTCGCCAGGACCTCTGCCCCGGTCTCCAGAGCTTCCTGGATGCGCAACTGCGCCAGGCGCAGGCCGGGATTTGTGCCCTCCAGCCACATGCGACCGCCGCCGCCCTCACAGCACAGGCTTCTCTCACGCGAGCGGTCCATCTCGACCAGCTTCAGACCTGGGACGCTCTTCAGCACTGCGCGCGGTTCGTCGAACACGTGGTTCTGCTTGCCAAGATAGCACGGGTCGTGGTAAGTCACGGTTTTTTCGAATTTGCCGGTAAAGGGTATCTTGCGCTCTGCCAGCACCTGGGTGTAATGCTGCACCTGCAAGGCGTCCTTGGGATAATCGTTTTTGAAGGTGTTGAAGCAGTGGGGCGAGGTAGTGATGATGTGCTCCGCCTTCACGCTCTTGTAGAGCTCGACATTCTCCTCGACGATCATCTCGAACAACCCGGCTTCGCCCAGGCGGCGCGTCTCGCTCCCGCAGCAGCTCTCTTCCACGCCCAGGATGCCGAAATCAATCCCGGCCCCCTCGAACAGGCGCACCAGGGCGCGTGAAACCTTCTGGACGCGCGGGTCGTAGCTGGGGGTGCAGCCGACATAATAGAGGTATTCCGCGCCGTCAGCCATCTGCTTGACCTGCAGCCCGTCCGCCCAGACTGCGCGATCCTCGCGCGGCATGGTGAGCGGGTTGCCGTGGCGGAAGGTGCTCTCCAGGGCGGTCTTGACGTTAGGATGCACGCGCCCCTTCTCGACGATGGCGCTGCGCAGCGCCACCACGGCTTCCATGGGATTGACCAGCTTCGGGCAGCGGCTGTAGCAAGTGCCGCAGGTGGTGCAGTCCCACAGCTCTTCGTGACCTTCCAGGTCGAAACCGTTGCCGGCAACCAGCAGGCGGTAGATCAGCAGGCGCGGATTAAGGCTGGTTTTGGTAGCCATTGGGCAGCCCCCAGTGCACTTGCCGCACTGGATGCAGGCGAACAATCCGAGGTCGTGGGTATATTGGCGACTATCAACTTTTAGCATATTTGGCTCCGATCTTCTCTATGCGGTGCGTAATCCAGATGGCGGAATGTCTCACGCAGAGAGAGAGGAACATTCCTGGGTTGCGAATACGGGCTGCATATTGCCAGCCAGCATGATCATGGCAGCCGAGGCAGCTGCCTTGGCGTGAGCGACTGTATCCGGGATGTCTTTGGGGCCCTGGCAGCAGCCCGCCAGGAATACGCCAGGTATATTGCTCTCCACCGTGCGCAGCTTGGGGTGATCTTCAAGGAAGAAACCATCGTCGCTGCGCTCCAGGTGGAGCATATCGGCGACACCCCCGGCGTCTTTCCTGGGAACCATGCCCACTGCCAGCACCACCAGGTCGGCTTCTATTTCTACGGCTTCGCCGAGCGTGGTGTCTTCAGCACGCACCAGCAGCTTTTCGCCGCGCCGGATGATCTCGGATGGCATGCCGCGCCGGTAGAGGACGCCCTCGTTGCGTACCCGGTCGTAGAACTCTTCGAAGCCTTTGCCGAAGGCGCGCACATCCATGTAAAAGACGGTGACCTGTACGCCGGGAATGCGATCGTGCGCCAGGTGAGCCTGCTTGGCAACCGCCATGCAGCACACGCGCGAGCAGTACGGGTTGGCTCCCTGTTCGTCCCACCTGCCCAGCGACTTATCGCGCGAGCCGACGCAGTGGATGAATACGATGTTCTGCGGCACCTTTCCGCCCAGGATGATCTTGCCAGAGGTGGGTCCGGAGGCCGAAGCCAGGCGCTCGAACTCTAAGGTGGAGATCACCTGGGGGTAGAGGCCGTATCCCAGCTCAGGGCGGCGGTGCGAGTCGAACACATCGAAGCCGGTGGCGACGATAATGGTGGCGACATTGACATCCAGGTACTGCTCGGTCTGGGTTAAATCGATCGCACCAGCAGTACAGGCGTCTTTGCACAGGAAGGTCTTTCCACACACGCCGCGCGTCAGGTAGAGGCAGGCCTGGGGATCAACCGTGTAAATCAGGGGCACCGCCTGGGGGAAGGGGACATAGATCGCTGCTCGCCGGGCGATCCCGGCGTTGTGATCGACGCCCGGATCTACGGTGACGCGCCCGCTCATACGGCAGGCCAGGGCGCATTCGCCACAGCCCTTGCACTTTTCCGGATCCACGTAGCGCGGCTTTTGCTTGATTCGCACCTGGAAATCGCCCACCTGCCCATTCACCTCGACAACCTCCGAATAAGTGAACAGCTCGATATTCGGATGGCGACTGACATCCACCATCTTGGGCGTCAGGATGCAGGAGGAGCAGTCCAGGGTGGGAAAAGTCTTATCCAGCTGTGACATCCGGCCTCCGATGCTGGGCGACCTCTCCACCAGGTAGACCTTGAAACCAGCATCGGCGATGTCCAGGGCAGACTGGATCCCGGCGATGCCTCCGCCGATCACCAGTGCAGCAGGTTTATGTCCGTTCGTATCGTAGCCCATATTTATTTTCTCTCACCCACTTGTGACCATTCATCCGCCTGGAAGGTGACCAGCGGCAGGGGCTCGGATAAGTCATGTCCGGGCTTGTAATCGAACGCAGCCTGGACATCCCCCCCGATGACGCTGAAAATCATGCCGACGGGGATATCTGCCGGACAGGCTGAGGTGCACATGCCGCAGTTAACACAGGACAGTCCCATGTGGTTCAGACGGGTCAGGTGGAACAAAATGGTGTCGCTCAGCAGCCGCATGGCGCCTTTACGCCGGGCGGCGTTGAGATAATGCTCAGGGGCGTGATCGAATGAGGCCGTACAGAACAGGCAGGTCTTACAGTAGCAGATCGGGCAGGCTGTGGAGCAGTTGTGGCAGCGGATGCAGGCATCGAACAGCCTGGCAAAGCCATCCTTCTCCTCCAGGCGCTGGCGCATGGCAGCGAACTCGCTCTGCCGCGCCCGGTCGCGCTGGGCCAGCACGGCGTCGATCACCGCCTGACGCCCGGCACCATCTGCGGCAGGGACGGGCACCATCTCAAGCGCCTGGGCAATGCCATCTTCCAGGGTGACCGGGATGCCTTGAGACAGGTCAGCTCCGAACAGATGCAGGTGGATATCGACCCGCTCGGGGATGGGCTGGGTGCACATCTGGCAGGCCGGGCGCAAAGCAGGGGCAGGCAGCGCCTCGCCGCGCCCTGCGGCAGCCAGGTATTTGTCCAGGTGGAAGCCGCCGGATTTCTGCATCCGGTTGTACTCCGTCCACTCGTAGGTACCCGGGCAGTCGATGCCGATCAGCACGATGTCTTCCAGGCTTGACTGCTGGAGCTTGATCAGCTCCACCAGGGCGCGCAGCTCACAGGCACGCAGCACCACGCCGATCTGGGTGGGAGCGCGCTTACCGGTCAGATCGGCTATGGCGCGGGCGGCGTTGATCGGCATAGCCGGGGCAAAGGGGTTGGCGCGCGCTAAATGCCTGGGGTCGGTCACCAGGGCCGGGGCAATGCCGCCACCATCTAATTCCAACGGGACATACAGAGCCTCTACCAGATGGCTTTCCATCATCTGCCTGAACAGGCCGCGCACAGCAGCCAGTACATCGTTGTTTTGGGTGGGGATTATTCCATTCATAGTCGCCTCATTCAATGTCGGGTCAGACCGCCCAATTTTCGCGCAGCGGGTTGGGTCCTTGCTCTCTGATAAAAGTTACCATCTCACTGATCGTATCGGCGAATTTCTGGCCCTCGCTGGCGCTGATCCAACGCAGCCAGATGCGGTCATCCTCGAGCCCGGTCGATTTGAGGATCTGCTCTAAAGCCACGAACCGGCGGCGGGCTTTAAAGTTACCGGTCTGGTAATGGCAGTCGCCAGGATGGCAGCCACCGATCAGCACCCCATCGACGCCGTCCAGCAGCGGCTTGAGCACGTACACAGGGTCTACCGCGCCGCTGCACATGGTGCGGATGATGCGCACATTGGGCGGGTACTGCATGCGGGCAGTACCTGCCAGGTCTGCGCCAGTGTACGTGCACCAGTTGCAAAGAAATGCTACGATACGAGGTTCAAAACCGTTTGGGTCGCTCATTCCGGCTCCTTATGTTTACGGGATTGCTGCTTCCAGCATCTCAAATAACTGACTAAATTCAAAACCCTTTAGCTGGCTGGCCTTGTTCGGGCAGGCTACCACGCAGGCGCCGCAGCCCTGGCAAAGCACTTCAATGACCTCGGCATGCGTCATGCCCTCCTCGAGTACGCGCGCTCCGTAGGGGCAGATCTCTACGCACAGCCCGCAGGCCGCGCACAGGTTGGGATCGACGCTGGCGGTAATCGGGGTGGCTTCCAGACGCGGCTTCGATAGCAGCGCCACCGTCCGGACTGCCGCAGCCTGCGCCTGGGCGATGGTCTCTTCGATGGCACGCGGCGAATGCGCCAGTCCCGCAAGGAACATGCCATCTGCGGCGAAGTCGACCGGGCGCAGCTTTACATGCGCTTCAAGGAAGAAGCCAGCTTCGTTCAGCGGCACCTTGAGCAGCTGCGCCATGGCGGCGTTGCCAGGTTCAGGCTCGATACCGGCGCTCAGCACGACCCAATCGGCCTGCAGGCTGACCGGCTCACCCTCGGGCTGGGCCAGGACATTGACCTCCAGCCGCCCATCCTC
>CAZGIX010000076.1:0-19494 GCA_964525785.1 uncultured Anaerolineaceae bacterium | reverse complement strand
CCTCATCCGTGTACCTTCTCACTCAGTGCTGAGGCGGGCGGTGGCTCCACCGTCGATGATCAGCGCCTGCCCGGTCATGAAGGACGATTGGGCATCGTCAGCCAGGAAGTAGATGGCCTGGGCGATCTCATCCGGACGCCCGACGCGCCCGTTGACCGTCCTGCGTGCCAGGTTGTCCAGCCGCTCCGTGATATCGCTGCCGGAGACATGCCCGCGGCCCAGCCCGGCGCGCAGCATAGGGGTGTCCACCGCGCCGGGCAAGATGGCGTTGGCCCGGATGTTGTGCGGGGCGAACTCGATGGCAATGGCGCGCGTCAGCGCCAGCAGGCCGCCCTTACTGGCCGCGTAAGCGGCGATGTTGGCAGACGTTGCCACGGCGTGCACGGATGAAACGTTGACGATCGCCCCGCCGCCCGCGGCCTCAAAGAGCGGGTAGGCCAGCTTGACGCCCAGGAACACCGACCTCAGGTTGGAGGCCATGACGGCATCCCATTCCTCCACGCTGGTTTCCAGCATGGGCTTGGCGATCTGCAGCGCAGCGTTGTTGACCAGGGCGTTCAGATAGCCGGTGAAGGCATGCACCTGCTGGAAGATCGTCTCCAGATTCTCGCCAACCGAGATATCGGATTGGATGAAGATGCCGGAGGAGGGAAATTGATCGCCGAACGGAGCGCGATCGACGCCGATCACACTCCAGCCCATGCGGGTGAATAGATCGACGGTGGCGCGGCCGATGCCGCCAGCTGCGCCGGTTATCAGGACTGCCTTTTGTAAAGATGTGATATCAGGCATAGGAGTCACCAGGTTAAGCTTTGGGATCGGTGGGAGAGCGGACAATCGGTTGCCGGACGAGGGCCATCAAATCAGGGGTCAGGTCGATGCCCAGGCCCTCCAGCAGGTTGCGCAAGGTGTTCCAGTGCACGCGCTCCCAGGCGGTGGGGCTGGAGTTGGCGTTGTGGGGTGCCAGCAGCACGTTATCCAGCTTGAGCAGCGGGCTGTCCAGCGGCAGGGGTTCGACCTCATAGACATCCAGCGCCGCGCCGCCGATGATGCCGCGCTGTAGGGCGTCGATCAGCGCTGCCTCGTCCACGCATTGGCCGCGGGCCGAGTTGATCAGCACTGCACTGGGCTTCATCAGGGACAGCCTGCGGGCATCCATCAGCCGGTAGCTGGTGGGGTTTAGATCGCAGTTCAGGCTGACGAAATCGGAGCGCGGCAGCAGGTCTTCGAGCGAGGTCATCTCCACCCCATTTTCAGCGATGAATTCGGGAGCGATCTCGACGATATCTGTGCCGAGGATCTGCATGCCGAAGGCGCGCGCCCTCCGGATGATGGCCTTGCCGATATTGCCCACCCCGATCACACCCAGGGTGCATTCGCTCAAGGAGCGTCCCGGTATCTTCTCCCACGTGCCGGCTTTCATCGCCCTATCCATCCACGGTTGGCGCCGGACGAAGGCGAGCATGTAGCCCATCACGGTGTCCGCCACCGGCAGGGTGAAGGCGTTCAGGGTGCGGGTCAATTTGACCCCCAACCGGTCGCAGGCTTCTTTATCGATCGAGTCGATGCCGGTGCCCCATTTGGAGATGATGCGCAGGCGCGGGGCGCAGGCCTCAAGCACCCTGGACGTGAACTGGTCATCGCCGCACAAAGCGCCCTCGAACTGACCGGCGTACTGCAGCAAGGTGCCCTCGTCGAGCCGCTCAGCAACCGGGACGGCGAACAACCGGATGTTGCAGGCCTCGAAAATGGGCTTGAAGGAATCCAGGAAAGGTAACATATAGGGTGCGGAAAAGAGCACCGTCAGGGGAGGTCGGATTGGATCGGGCATATAGGTGGTTATCCCTGGGCAGTGAAGCCCTGCGTGAACATATGGTCGATAAAGCTGAAATCCAGCTCGTCATCGATATCCCAGGCTTCGGAGGCGGCGATCTCGAACATCAGAGGACGTTCGCCCAGGCGGTTGCGGCGCGCCAGCAGGATAGAACGCGTGAAGATATAAATGCAGGAGTTCTCCTCGTAGACCGGGGGCAGGTCCTGGGTTTGCAGCAGGATGGCAGGGTTGTGGTTGATGGCGCGCGTGAGCTGATCCCATAAACGCGTCTGCAGGCGGGTGGCAGAGAAGAGCGAGTCGTAAGCCGGGTAGTTGTCCAGCAGCGCACGGATGGCGGCGGAGATGGTAGCCGGGCGCAGCAGGGGATTGGTGCTGTGTGTCTGCAGGTAGAAATCGGCCTCCACCTGGGATGTGTCGTACGCCAGTACTTCGTTCATGGGGGTGTCGTCAGGGCGCAAGTGCTCCGGGCGCTCGATGACCTGCACCTGGGGGTAATTCAGGCGCAAGCCTTCCATCACCGGCGGGCTGTCGGTATCCACCACGACCTGCTCGATCTCAGGACAGGCGAGCAGGCTGTCGATGATGTGCTGGTAGAGCGGGCGACCCGCCAGTGGGCGGTAGTTCTTGCCCGCTACCCGTTGCGAGTGGTGGCGCATGGGGACGAGGGCGATGATCTTGGGTTTTCCTGGGTGGCTCATAGTTTACCTTGGCGTCATTATAATGCTTCAGTCAGAGCGTCCTGGGCATATCCAGCAAAGGGGTTGCTCGGATCTTGATCACTACCCTGAAACGGGTAGATCGATCACCAGTCGTTCCCCGGCTCGTATCCCAGGCGCTGCAGCAGGTTGCCAGTGACTTCTTTGAATATCCCTTTATTCTCGGGGCTGAACTGGTCGCGCCAGCCGCCCACCTTGCCGCTGCGGAAGGTCGGCGAGCGGCGCGGGTCGATGCTGGCAGCCAGGCTCCGGATCGCCTCCGGGCGCGGCAGGCGGGCGGGAAAGCCGCGCTCCACGGCGTGGTCGAATACGCTTCCCAGGGCCTGCTCCTGGTCCATGATGAAGTCTTCATAGCGCAGGCAGAGCACCTCCCGGCGCTCCAGCCAGACCAGGTAAGGCTCAATGCGCTGGTAGATATCTGGGAAGGGGACCTCGCTGTCCGGCAACCCCAAGATGCTGGTGCGCAGGCGCTGGTCGAAATCTGTCAACACCTGGGTGTAGTATGTGTGGTGGATGTGCCCCGGCTCGATGTCGGTCACATAGTGGACGTGCGAGACGACCACATCACGCGGGTCGCGCAGGATGAAATAGGCAGCAAACCTCTCACCACAAAGCTCTCCAACCACTTCTGGCAGGGCGTGCATGTGCCCATAGGCGATATCCCCGGGGAGCAGGCGCCGCAGATCTCCCAGGATCTCATCCGTTGAGCGCTGGCGGCCCGTCTCACCAATGAAGGTGACTGCGGCGGGCAGGCCGCTGTCCACCGCCGGGCCGATTTCCGGGAAGCCGTGCAGCACCTGGGTGAGCAGGTGCGTGCCGCTCTTGGGGAACGAGTCGGCGAACAAGACCGGGACGCCCTCCAGAGAGAGGCGCTGCCAGCGCAGCAGGACAGCCCAGCGGCGCAGCCGCCTCCGCAGCAGGCGGGCGGTCAGGTCGATCCTGGCGTTCATAGGGAGGTCCTGGGATTACCAATCATAAGAAGTCTCGTACCCCAGGCGGATCAGCAGGTCGCCGGCTCTCTCCTTGAACAGCGCCTTGTTGGCAGGGGTGAAGTGCTCACGCCAGCCGCCCGGCTGGCCTTTGCGGAAAGTGCCCGATTTTCGGGGGGCAACGGCGGCGACCAGGGCCTCCAGGGCTTGCTGGCGGTCGAGGCGCAGCCGTCCGCCGCGGCTTTCTATATAGTCCAGGATGCAGGTGAACGTAGCCTGCTGGTTCAGGATTAAGTCCTCAAAGCGCAGGTTGAGCACCCTCGGTTGCTCCAGCCAGCCCAGGTAGCCCTCGTAGCGGCGGCGGATATCGGTCAGCTCCGAGCCCGGCTCTTTTACGCCCTGGATGGCGGCGGCGATGCGCTCTTCCATGTTGGCGAGCGTCTCGGTGTAGTAGCGGCGCATCCAGTGACCCGGGTACATCTGGGTGGCGTAGAAGATATGCGAGATGATCATATCGCGGGGATCACGGTAGACGAAGATCGTCGCTCGCCCGGGGTCGGTCAAGGCGGGTATAAACGGCTCGCTGGCGCTGATATAGCCATAACCGATGTCGCCGGGCCGCATGCGCTGGATGTTATCGAGCACCTCAGCATCGGGGAGCTTGGAGTTGTCTTCCCCGCGGTTGACAGGTGGAAAGCCGGGGTTAATAAATGGACCAACCCTCACCAGTCCATGCAGCACCTGGATGATCAGGTGCGAGCCCGATTTGGGCATGGCGTTGCCGAGCACGGCTGGCGACTGGGCCAGCTCGCCTCTGCCCCAGCGCCAGGCAGCTGCTGCCCGGCGCGCCTGCCAGCGGATTATTTTCACCTGCCGTTTGATTTGATAATACAGGCTCATTCCTTATTGCCTGGTTGCCTGATTGCCTGCGCCCTTCTTCTCATCGTCTCGGCGTGGTGGGATGGGGCACCCGGCTGAGCCAGACCAGGTCTTTTTCTTGCAGCAGGCTGACAACTTCCCATGCAGATTGGAAGGTGATGCCAAGCTCGGCGGCAATGTCGCTGACTGTGCGCTCTCCGTCGCAGCGTTCCATGATCTCGAACAGGCACCGGTGCCCCTCCGGATTGCGGCGGTAGTCGACCCAGATGCCGTAGCCAGAGCAGAACACTTCGCCCTTGAAGTTGTTGACCACATACTGGTCGCGCTCATAGGCATCCAGCAAGCCCAACACCACATCCCGGGAGGCCTCCAGGCGCTCCTGGGAGACGATCGAGGGATTATCCAGGCTGGAGTGGTATTCCGGATAGGGCGGGTGCCCGCTGGATTTGGGGGCTTCGACCCGCGACAGCGAGAGCATGGGCACGCGCACCCCCGGGGCGTTGAACTGGCGCTCATCGTTGTCGATGATCGAGCGGTAAGCTCCCAGGTAGCCGAGCGGGTCAAGAGCTGGCAGAGCAGCCCTCAGGCAGCGGTCCGCGCGGCTGTTCGGCTGGAATGAGCCCTGCAGAGCGTGCGGCGAATCGTTGCCCAGCATCTCCAGGAATAACCCGCCGGTCATCTCCGGGATCAGGTCCTCATTGTGGCTCAGGTAAGCTACCGAGCCGATCGTTTCCGGCAGGATCAACAGCCGGTAGGTGAAGTAGCGAGGCGGTCCAGCCAGCAGGCGGCGGGCCACATCCAGGCCGACCACCACGCCGCTCAGGTCGTCGTTGACCATCGCCGGGTGGCACAGGTGGGCGACCAGCACAAAGCTCTGCTGGGACTCGCCTGGGATGACCACTTCGCCCACCTTCAGGCTGCCGGGCTCGAAACTGGCGTCGATGACCACGCGGTATCCATCTTCGGTTAGCGAGTCGCGCAGTTCCTGGGAGGCGCACAGTCCCCAATCTCGATCGTAATATTTGAACACAAACGGAATGGCTTGTGGGTGGGTGGGGTGCACGTGCAGGTGGCGCAGCAGCTCCTCGCGGCTGACAACGCCCTCGAACGGCAGCGAGTAGGAAACCACGTGCAGGGGATGCTCGGCATAATCGACTAGGCGCCGCCCATCCAGGGTCTCCAGGTAGGCCGCGCGGCAGGTCCACTTCTCCGGTATGCGCCAGGTCCAGCACGGCTCGCCGGTGGGGTATTCGTGGATCGTCATGGGCACGGCCTCCGCCAGGCGCTGCAGGGCGCGGTCGAACCCGTCGGAGACTATGTCACGTTTAAGAAACCACAGTTCGTTGATCAGGTCGAGCATGGAGTCCATGGGAGGAAAGAAAATAGAGAGTGGAGAGTCGAGAGCAGGGGATCGGGTGTCCGATCAGTCAAATGGCAACCCGCTTCAGCGGGTTTTGACTTTAGCAGGCATCGAATTCATTCGATGCCGCTGCGGGCTGGGCTGCTTTAGCCAGGGAGCACCTGCAGCAGGCACATTCGCTGATCATCTGTGGAGGTCTGTCGGCGGATTGGTAACCAGCGACCAGGGGTCGCGCGCCAGGAATTCGTCCACCGCGGCGGTGAAATCGACCAGCCGGCAGGCGGCGACCCGCCCGTAATTGACCGCCGTGCTGCGCCACTGGCCGCGGCTTTCGAGCAGGTCCTGCACCGGGTAAAGCTCGATCCTGGGATCGAGCTCCAGGTCGCGCACGAACATGCGGTAGGTGCGCGCCTGCCAGCCGGCAGCCGTGTGAACCTGCCCGGAAAAATCCTTCCAATAACGGTACGGCACGTTGAAGCGCTGCTCGGAGTAATGCAGCAGCGAGACCGCCTGGATATCTGCGCCGAGCAGGAGCAGCTTGAAATCCAGATCGAGCATGCGCTCGAAGGCCGAGCCGGGGTCGAAGGCAGATGGTGTGTCCCGCCCGGCCAGGTCGGCGGCGTGGTGTCCGATAACCGCCAGGGACTGCATGGGGTGGGGTGTGCGCCGTGCACCTGGAAGGGTGCGCACATGCTCGGAAAATGCCCCCATGCCCTGCGAGGGAGTTGTGAGCGGGTCGTAAGGCTCCCCGCGAGCGAAGGCGAAGTTGAAGGTCGGGACAGCCAGGGTGCCGTGGATCAATTGCAAATCAGGAATCAGGGATTGCGGCTTGACGGTTTTGTTTTCCCCTGTCTCGCCTCCGTCCAGGACGGCGCGCAAGGCCAGGTAGTACATGCCCACGCCACCGGCTGGCTGGCCGAGGAACTGCAGGGCAGAGTGCACCAGCAGACCATCTCCAGGCTCGATCCCCACGGCCTGCGGTGCGGCGATCAACTGGTCTTGGTTTACCTGGTGCATGCCTACCCTTCGGACTCTTCTCCCTGAACACCTGGCTCTTCGATATACTCATCCCACAGCAAGCGACCGACGCGAAACTCGAGCTGGAAGCCCATGCGTTCGTACAGCTTCCAAGAGGCCTCGTTATCTTTCAATACCTGGATTTCGACCGAGTGAGCACCCTGCTGGCGCATCCAGTCCAATGCCAGGCGGGAGAGCTTATCGCCGATGCCCATGCGGCGGGCGCTGGAGTCGATCCACATATCGCTCAGCTCCCCCACGATCACCCCGCCCATGTAAGCGGGGACGCGTTTCAGGCGGCAGAGCATAAACCCAACCACCCGGCCGTCCAGGTCGGCGATGAAGACATTGCTGAAGCGTCCCAGGGTGCGGCGGAACGTATCCAGCCATACCTCACCGACATTTTCCGGATGGGGCAGGCGGTATCCCATGCGGTAGAAGTAGGTGTTGAGCTGGTTGTAGAACTCCACCAGGGTGGGAAAATCGTCCTCGCGGACCGTGCGGTAAAGGGGAGCGCTCATTGCATGGCCTCGAAGACGGCTGACGGCCATTTTTCGGGATCCAGCCCATACTGGGCCACGAAGGCATAAGCCATGCGTTCCAGGCCGAAAGCCACGCAGCCAGTGTGGGCAGCCGAGCCGTCTGGCAGGGTGATGTTCAGATGGCGTCCGAAGAAGTTCTGGTGGTAGTTGTATGAGCCGACTGCCAGGGTCGCATCCTTGAAAGGCAGGCGGGCGCGGATCTCGAATTTTAGCTGGAAAGCGCTCTGGAAGACAGACTGCTTGCGAAACTCACCGATGAAAAAGGGATCGGTTGCGCTTTCCACCCGGTAGGCCAGCCCCACCTCTTCGAACACCTGCTGCATACGCTGGCGGGCAGTCTCACGCTGGTCTAACACAAAATCTTTAGAGCCCACGAAGATAACCTCCCGCATGGTGAAGTTCCACAGGCGCTCCAGGGAGCTGAGGTTGTTCGACTCGTAGCGAAAGCAGTTGCCGACCGCGGTGACGATCACCTGCCCATCCGGCAGAGGTTGGTCGGCCAGAGCAAAGTACAGGTGATAGCAAACTGCTGGAGAGAGCAGAGTCTGGATGGGAGAGAACGACTGGCTGGGGATATTCAGCCCGTGCTCGCCGCAGGCAGCGTGTTCGGCGAAATGGTCGATCACGTCCAGGTCTGAACGCAGGTGTGTGGCGAAGGTCAGCGAATGCGGGAAGGAGTGGAAGTAGTTGACGCGATCCAGGTAGCGAGCAGGGATCAGGGTCGGAAAGCGGTAAGGGCTTGCGCCGAAGGAATCCGCCAGCTCCAGGAAGCGGCTCTCGAAGTATTCCATCAGGCGCGATAGCAGCGGGCCGAGAGCGATTATGCCCTGCGCCTCCTGGAAGATCTCGCCGCGGGCGAGCAGCTCGGGGTTGGGGTCGGAGCGATAGGGCACAGGGCGCTCCATGTGATCTTCCAGAACCTGTATTTTCGGTTGGATAGCGCCTTCAACCAGGGAGGCGACCACGTGCTGGACTTTATCGATAATCTCTGATCGCTGCTCGGGCGAGGCCGGTTGGTTGAGTGTCAGGTCGATGCGCTCGCCCTGGGGATCGACGCGGGCACTGGCGATCGCCTCATCCACGTAAGCCAGCTTGGATTGCACCTCGCCGACCAGAAATCCCGGGATGGTCTGGGTGGGAGTGACTTGTAGCATGAGATCAGGCATGCCCGTTCTCCTGGAGGTAAGCGCAGATGGCTGGCATACTGGTCAATGCCGCAATAGTATCGGCGCTGATCTCGATCCCGAAGCGGTTCTCGAGGGCCATCATAACCTCCATGTGGCCCATGGAATCCCATTGGGGCAGATCGCCAAAAGCCAGCCCGGGGGTGACCAGTTCAGCAGGCACCTGCAGCGCCGTGCTGAGAACCGCCTGTACCTGGCTGGTAAGTGGGTTATTTTGGATTGAATCGATCATCGATGATACCTCCAGTGTAAACTCATCCCCTAGGATTTGATCTTGCACACCCCGACCGGCTGATACTGCGGATCCCACTTGCCCCACGGCATGCCGTTATGCTCCGAGCGAAAATAAAAGGCTGCCAGGTTGTCGCGCAACTCGGCGCAGCCGCGCAGGGCAATGAACAGCTCATCGTAGTGGGGGTAATTCGAAGGCGTATCACCTGGCAGGTCGAAGCGCAGGCGCAGGCTGGCATCGGTATAGCACCACCCCTGGGAGGGTCCGTGGTACCAATCCTGGTCGCGAGCAGCACACAGCGTTGCCAGCAGGGCGCCGCCCGGCTTGAGCACTCGCAGCAGCTCACTCACCACGGATCCCAGCTCCTCCTGGGAGTTATGCTCCAGGGCAGAGACGGCTACCACGAAGTCCAGGCTGTTATCAGCTACGTCCGCCAGGGATTTCAAGTCCTGGTTGTATACCGTCACCTGCCCGGCAGAGCGGCGCAGATTGCCGAAGCTGAGCAGGTCGCGTGCCTGAGAAACTGCTTTGACCTGCAACTTGCCTGGGGCGCGAAGCTTGCTCTGCAGCATACGGGAGGTAGGCATCAGGTCAGTTGTGCGCAGGCCGCGGGTGCGAAAACGCCGCCGGAAGCGCAGTGGCAACTCGGCGCGGCTGGCGCGGTCGACGCTGAGCACCTGCGCCCCGTGATCTGCCAGGTACCACTGCATCAATCCGGTGCCAGCGCCGGCATCCATGATGCGCTTGCCCTTCACCGGGCCGAGCTGGCGGATAATCCAGGTCAGGTCGAGCAGGTAGTGCCAGCCGAAATCCAGGCCCAGTGAGCGCGCCAGGCGCCGCAGGGCAGTTGCGGTGGGACGGCATTCATCTAAGAGGGTTACGGGGAGGAGTTCAATTGCCTGCTGCATGGGATGTGCTGGATCGGTAAATGTCGGTCTGGTCAGCTCTCTGGCAAGAGGAAAGGCTCGCCTTTGAGGATGCCATCCACTAGAATGCGCATGGTCTGTGAATTGGCGGGCAGGAGCTGCTGCCAGGGAAACGGCTTGAGCTGGACGAAGCCCATGCGCCCGGCAGCCCGGATATAATCGCCGAGCGGCAGAGAGACGCGGTAGAGCTGGTAGTAGAGAAAGCGCCGGGCGTTTCGCTGGAACTGGGGCGGGGGCTGGATGGTCGACGCGGCGAGGAATTCATGCGCCTGGCGATAGAATTGATCCGGCGTGTGGGGGAAATTCACCATCGGATACTGGGTGTAACGCGCCTGCCCACCACACAGCACAGCCGCGCCCATCAGCGCTGCCTCCATGCCGATGGAGGAGTTGTAGACGATAACGAACTTCGCGCGCTGGATCAGCTCGTAGGAGCTGATGTATTCCTGCGAGTCAATGAAGACCACGTTGGGCAGGTGATCCACGCCCTTCTGCTGTACCCATTGGCGCACGCTCTCGTTGCTCAGCTTGCGCGTACCGGCGCGCATCTCGTCTGGGTGGGCGCGAATGACGAAGAGCGTCTGGGGATGTTGGCGGATGATCTCCAGCACAAGGTCGAGCCAGGCGAACATGTGCGGGAAGACCCGGTTGGCATGCACCTGGCTGGTATCGTAAACAACGTTGGTGAAGACCGGGACAAGCTGCTGGAAGCGGGCCGCGTTTGCGAGGAAAGCTTCGTCCAAACCGCGCATTTCAGGCCAGAACTGGATGCCTGCCATGGTGAACTTCCCCTGAAAGCGCTTCTCCAGGTATGCGTCTAGGCGGGTGTTCTGTTCCTCGTTGAGATCGAAATCTTCGGGAATGTGGATTGGATAAGCGGTCGGCTCGCCTTCGGTGAAGAATGTGGAGTACTGCTGGAAGCCGACCTCGTGCGCAACCGAGCGCACCCCCATCTGGCGGGCAGCCCAACGCGCGGCGGCCTCGGGATACATGATGCCGTTGAAGACTACAGCTGCCTGCGGGCGAACCTCAGCCAGCAGGTTGGCGAATGAAAGGGCAACAGAATAAGCCGACTGCAGGTACTGGCGCAGCAGGTAGCGGGTGGGCGGGTCGTTGGGGAGGGTGTGCCGGCGCAGCGCCCAGCGTATGGAGGGCTGGACGAGGGCTCCTAAAGGGACCGGGGGAAGGGGAGGGGATAGTGGAGCGGGTGCCGGTTCGTAGACGAAGCCGCTCAGCTCTTCCACGCTCAAATTTGCCAGGGCGGCAGCCAGATGCGGGTCTTCCTTATACTCGAAACTGTGAACGGTCCCACCTGAATACAGGCGTTGTGATTGCGCTAAGCATGCCACGCACGGGGGAGCGGCAGTGTAGTCTCCCCGGTTTGTGCCTAGCACACATGGGCGCATCCCAGCCTGGCAGACGAAATGGGTCACCGGTACACCGGCGAGTCTTAGGCCCCAACCGGTCAGCAGGGAAAAAGCTGCATTCAGGCTCAGCCCGGTCAGCCGCGTGGAGGCGTTTAAAACTACCACCGGGGGCTGGGCCGGATCGGGGTGAGCATGGGTTTCCACCTGGCGCGCCAGGCTGGCGACCAGGCGGCGGTGCTGCCAGCTGGCTAATCTGTCTTGCAGTTGGGCCAGGGGAGGGCGAGACGATGGCACGGGCTGATCAGGATGAGCTGCGGGCCTTGAAATAGGCGTTCGACAGGCGCTGGATGGCAATCAGAAAGCCCTCGCCCTGGCGCTGGTGACCGCGCCAGATCTCGGGGATCATCGTGCCGTGATAGTCACCGATGACGCGGAAGAAGTGCACCCAGTCGATGGTGCCTTCTTCGATCTGCAGGCCTTCGCCGTCCAGACCGGCGCCGTCCGCTAGGTGCAGGTGGCGGATGTAAGGCAGCAGCACCTGCACCTGCTCGTAAAAGTCGGTGTGTGCCCAGTTGCAGTACAGCTTGGAGTGGGAAGTATCGAAGCAGGTGTTAAGGCCCAGAGAAGTGATGAAATCCCGGATCTCATGGGCATCCATGAAGGCGTTGGTCAGCCACTGCCCGCCAAAATACCAGGGGTGGGGCGGCAGGTTCTCCAGCAGCAGCTCCACGCCGGCAAAATCCAACTCGTTCACAGAACGGCGTAAGTTGTCGTATAGGCGGTCCTTATCCGGGATTGGGTGATCCAGGCTCATCGCGCCCGGGTGGATGATGACTTTGGGCATGCCGATGAAGTGCGGGGCCATCTCGCGCGTCAGGTGGATCGATTTCTGCATCAATGCTACTGATTCGCAGCGCTGGCGCTCGTCCAATGAGCACAGGTCTACCAGGGTGCGGTCCCAAAACTCGGGAGCGTGCACGACCAGCTTGAGATTGTGATCTCCGCCGGGGTAGTGCTCGTCCAGGTCCTGGTCGGTGAAGTGATACTCCAGCATGTGCGGATGGTAGACGAGCATATCTTCATAGTCGCGGAAGCGCACGGTAAAGCCGTACTCCATTGGTAAAATGTGCTCGTTGTCGAGGTTGATGTGAATGCCCAGGTCGCGCTCCTGGAAGGGCTCATCTGCCTCGATCAGGCGCTCAGCGCGGCGTCCAACCAGCTCGGGGTAGCGCTGCGGGGAGATTCCCAGGGCGGGACCTTTGACCGTTACCATCTCGGCAGTGATGGTCTCGCCGGGTTCAATGCGGCGGGCGGCGACCAGGCTCTTGCCCAATACCTCCCGGTTGAGGATCTCGCCTCTGGAGATGAACTTCTCCTCGCCAGTGCCTAGCGCCATGGACACCTGGCGGATATCGCGCACCATCTTCGAAAAGCCTTGCGGCTCCAGGCTGGCAGCGTGGTCGGGCCCATCCATGGTGCGGTCGAGGGTGACATGGCGCTCGATGATGCTGGCGCCCAATGCTGCAGCCACGGTGGAGACGGCAATGCCGCGCTCATGACCGGAATAGCCCACCGGCACGTCGAAACGGCGCAGCTGGTCCATGAAACGCAGGTTGATATCCTCGAATGCTGCCGGATACGTGCTGTTGCAGTGCAGCAGGGCGAACTCCACATCCAGCTTTTTGAGATAGCTCACGGTGGTCTCGACCTCATCCATGCGCGACATGCCGGTGGAGAGGATCAGCGGTTTTTTCAGCCGGGCGAGATGTTCGAGCAGGGGCAGGTTGGTCAGGTCGGCAGAGGCGACTTTGTAAGCCGGCACACCCAGCGTCTCCAGGAAATCTACACTGGGACGGTCGAAAGCTGAGCACAGGAAGGTGATCTTTCTGGCGCGGCAGTAATCGACGATGCGGTAATAGGCCTCATCCGACAGCTCCACCTGCTGCAAAATAGGCAGCATGTAGCGCAGGGTCTTCTCGCCAGCATTGGCGTTGTCCAGGTATTTCTGGGAGTACAGCTGGTCGAGCTGCCTCTTCTGGAACTTGACTGCATCGGCACCGGCTCTGACCGAGACATCGATCAGCTCGATCGCCAGGTCGAGCAGGCCGTTGTGGTTAACACCGATCTCGGCGATGATATAGGTGGGTTGGCCGTCTCCGACCAGCCACTCGCCGATGTGGATTAAGGGCATAAGTGCCTCCAAATTCTATTACGGACAGGAATCGAGAAGAGAGAGTCGAGAGTGGAGAGTCGTCTCACGGTTCTCTACTCTCTGTTCTCTACTCTCTTGATTTGAAACCCCAACTCTTCAAAACCCATCTCCCCCGTTTCCAACAGGCGCTCGGCACGGCGCCAGTCGTCGGGGGAGTCGATGTCGATCCATTCGCTGGGATCGATGATCAATGGCAGGATGTGCTCTCCGGTCATCGAGCCTTTGTCCAGGATGGTATCCGTCCAGACGGCATCGACGTAGCCGGTTTGCCAGTAGACATCAGGCAGCGCCTGGCGGGGCATGTTGTACGGCTCGCGGTAGCCGGTCTGCAGCAGCGGCTGCATGAAGCCCTGCGGGTCGATGCGCCACATCTTGAATGGATTCTGGAAGGGGATGCAGACAGTCCGTACGGCATCGGCTTCTGGGCGCTCGAGCAAGCGGCTGACAGACTGGTCGATGTGCCACACCCGGCGCAGCGGCGAGGTGGGTCGCAGCTGGACCACGATCTCGGGGTGGTAGTTTTCGTTCTCTGCCAGCCAGCGCAGGGCATGCTCGAAAACCGGCAGGTCGGGCGTCTGGTCCTCGGAAAACTCAGCCGGGCGCAGGAAGGGCGTCTCAGCGCCGTAGCAACGCGCGATCGTGGCGATCTCTTCATCATCGGTGGATACGACTACGCGGGTGACCGTATCAGCTGCCAGTCCGGCGGCGATGCTGTAGGCAATCAGCGGGTGACTGGCGAAGGGGCGGATGTTCTTACGCGGGATGCTCTTCGAGCCACCCCGGGCGGGGATTAAAGCGAGAATGTCCATATGAGACAACAGCGATCATTCATCAGTGCTGCCGGGTTCCTCTAAGAGTTTGATCAACGTGACATCCTCATTATGGTAGCCAAGATGGTGGTAAAAATCGAGAGCGTTGGTATTGCCCGCGCCGGTAGCGACGGCGATAATCCGGTAGCCCTGGTCGCGCGCCCATCGCTCACAGGTCTGGAGCAGCGCTTTGCCAACTCCAGTCCCTTCAGCCGATTCGTCGGTCACGAGTTCCCCAATATAGGCCTGGCGCTCGCCTGTGAAATGTGTGTTGTGTGTGATAGTGGCAAAGCCAAGCCGTTTCCCCTGCTCGTCGATTGCGATGAAGACCGCTGTATTATGTCCGTGCTGCTCGATGCTTTCGGCAACCCAACCCTGGACAGCGATGAGGCACTTTTGCGCATCCCGCCAGGCAGGCATTCCGATGGTAAGACGCGGAGACAGGCTGAGAACGAAGGTGCGGTCATCAGGGTCGTAAGGTCGCACACGAATCACAGGTAAATCCCTTTTCGCTAATACGCTTACCAGGTCGTCCAGCCGCCGTCCACCACCAGGTTAGCGCCAGTCATGTACTTCGAGGCATCCGAGGCCAGGAAGAGCAGCGCCCCGTTCATGTCGTCTTTGTACGCCATGCGCCCCAGCACGGCGCGAGCGGAATAAGCATTGGTGAACTCCTGGTCATGCCCGTTAAATACCCCGCCGGGGGAAAGGGTGTTGACCCGGATGTTCTTGCCCGTATAGTAGGTCGCCAGGTAGCGTGTCAGCCCGATCACGCCCGCCTTGGTGACCGAGTAGTAGACGGGCTTATACTGCGGGGGCTGTCCCTGGCGCTGGTAAAGGCGCTGGTCGGGGCCTGCCAGGCCGTAGATCGAAGACAGGTTGATGATCACCCCCTGGCCCTGAGCCAGCATGGCTGGGGCAGCAGCCTGGCAGCACAGGAACATACCGGTCAGGTTGACTGCCAGCGCCTGGTTCCAAAGATCCAGGGGATAGTTTTCGAACGTTAGCGCATAGGAGGCGGAATTTTCCTCCCCCGATACTTTAGCCCCTGCCCCCTGAGCCTTTGGATCGAACTTTGGATCCAGCGCGGCGCTGTTGACCAGGATATCCAGCCTGCCGAAGCTCTTCAAGCAGGCTTCCACCATCCATTTGACGGAATCCGGGTTGGAGACATCCGCAGCCACAGCCAGGGCGCTCAGGCCATTTTGCTCCAGCTCGTGGACCAGAGCACCGGCCTTGGCGACATCCAGGTCGGCGATAGCCACTGCTGCACCGGCCTCAGCCAGGGTTCGGCAGAACTCGCTCCCCAGCAAGCCGGCGCCGCCGGTTACCAGCGCCGCGCGGCCGGTTAAATTGAAAAGCTCTGGTAGATTGCTCATAGATTGGGTTTTGACTGCCCGGTGCCAGTATCCAGCAGGCAGCAGGTGTAAATGGGATTGTTCATCGCCGCCTGCATGCTTGATGGACAGGTTATCCTGCAGGCGGCGATGGGCCTCAAATTCTACGCCGGGACGGCGGGTTCCTCGGCTGGCTCCTCGGTGTTAGCCTTGCTCCCATTTCCATCCGGAAGCAGGTAGCCGCGGTCTTCCAGGAATGCGACGATCTTGCGCGCGTTCTCTTCCGGGGTGGTATCCACGGTATAGAGTGTGATCTCGGGATTCATGGGGACTTCGTAGGGGTCGTCCACGCCGGTGAAACCGGTGATCTGGCCGCGGCGGGCGCGGGCGTACATGCCTTTTACGTCCCGCTGTTCGCAGACATCGATAGGCGTATCAACGTATACCTCGATGAAGTGCTCCTCGCCTACCATCTTGCGAGCCTCATTGCGGGTGGAACGATAAGGACTGATTGCCGCGCAGATGACCGCCCCGCCGTGACGGGCGATCTCACCTGCCACGAAACCGATGCGCAGGATGTTGGTATCGCGGTCCTCGCGGGAGAAGCCTAAACCTTTGGAGAGATGGGTGCGGACAACGTCGCCGTCCAGGAGGGTGATCTGTTTACCGCGCTCGAGCAGCAGCGAGGTGAGCACCTCGGCAGTGGTCGACTTCCCAGAGCCGCTCAGGCCGGTGAACCAGATGCAGAATCCCTGCTCATGGCGCGGCGGGTACATCTGCTGAAGGATATCGGCAGTCTCTTTCCGGGTGAACCATTCCGGCAGGGGAACACCTTTTGCCAGGTAATCATCGCGCACCTGGGTACCGGAGATATTGAAGACACGCGCATCTTCTGGGACCTTGTTATCTTCCTCGTAGCGATCCTCGTCTGCAAGGTAGACCAGAGCCTTGAATTCGACCGGCTGGACCCCCAGTTCCTCGCCATATTGGGACATCATCGCCTGGGCTTCGTAAGGACCATAAAAGGGACGACCATGGCTGTCTTTCCCGGGGCCAGCGTGATCGCGGCCGATGATGAAATAGTTGGCGCCAAAGTTGCGCCGGATGATTGCGTGCCATAAAGCTTCGCGCGGACCAGCCATGCGCATGGCGAGCGGCAGCAGGCTGAGCAGGGTGCGATCCTTCTCGTAGTAGTTCTCCGCCAAAGCCCGGTACACGCGTACGCGGGTGTAATGGTCCACATCACCGGGCTTGGTCATGCCGACCACAGGATGGATGAGCAGGCTGCCATCCACTTCCTCAGCGGCGCGCTTGGTCAGCTCCTCATGAATGCGGTGCATCGGGTTGCGCGTCTGGAAGGCAACCACGTTGCTGTGTCCCATCTGCTCCAGGATGGTGCGCACCTGGGCTGGTGTGCGGCGCAGCTCGAGGAAATCGTGATATCTGGGCAAATCGATTACTTTGATGGCCCCGGAGACATACACCTTGCCCCATTGCACCATCTCAGAGATCAATGGGTGGCGCGCGTCCGTCGTGCCGAGCACCAGACGGGCTTCGCGCTGCGGGTCGTAATGGTAGATCTCCTCGATCTCCATCACAGCGATGGTGTTGTTGCGAGCGTCGTTCAAGGTAATTTGCTCGCCCCAGGAGGGAAGGGCGCTCTCCTCCACCGGAAGGGTGACCGGTATTGGGAAGAGCGTCCCGTCGGTCAGGCGCATCTCGGTTAAAACGCGCTCGTAATCGACTCGCTTCATGAAGCGATCCAGGGGTGAAAACGCGCCCGTTGCCAGCAGCTCCAGATCACACAAAGAGCGCGCCGAGATTTGCACGGAAGGCAGGCGCTTCGAGCGTTCCAGTAATTCCTGGCGCTCCTCTCTGGTCACCACCAGGTTTACCAATTTGCCCCCATAAGGGCTGATCAATAATTCGTTGTTTTTTTTCATTCTGCGATTCCTGAATAGTCTATGAATGGTTGAGGGAATTGTTGCGCCGCAGTCTCTCGCGGGCCTTCAATTCGCTCTCGTACACTTTTTTCTGACCATCGCCCAAGGCGCGCTCGATCACGCGGATATCGCGCACCAGGCGCATGAGTCCCCAGGGTTCCACTGAGGCCGCCTGGTCGCTGCCCCACATGGCGCGGTCCAGGGTGATATGGCGCTCGACAAATGCCGCCCCCAAAGTGACGGCTGCAAAGGTGGCTTGCAGACCCACCTCATGACCTGAATAACCGACCGGGCAGTCGAACTCTGCCTGTAAGGTCTGGATGACGCGCAAGTTCAACTCTTCCGGCGGGCAGGGATATGTGCTGGTGCTGTGAGCGATGAGCAGGTTTCTCTGTCCCAGTATTTTCACCGCAGCCCGGATTTCATCCAGGGTTGACATGCCGGTGGAGAGCATGGCTGGCCTTCCCGTTGAGCGGATCTTTTCCAGCAAAGGCGCATCGGTCAGCGAGGCCGATGCGATCTTGAAGCAGGGTGGCGAGAACTGCTCGATGAAATCCACCGAATCCTCATCCCAGCAGGATGCGAACCAAAAGATGCCTTTCTCCTGGCAGTAGCGGTTGATCTCGGAATATTCTGGGTAGCCGAACTCCACTTTGTGGCGATATTCCAGATAGCTGAGCAGTCCCCACGGGGTCTCGCGCATCACGTCGCGGAGTTCGGCAGGCACCGCTTTTTCTGGTGTGCGCTTCTGGAATTTCGCCGCGTCACAGCCCGCCATGACCGCTACGTCGATCAAGCGCTTGGCAACGGTCAGGTCACCGTTGTGATTGATCCCGATCTCAGCGATAATAAAAGTCGGTTGCCCCTGTCCGATTATTTTATTGCCAATATGCACTTCTTTAGGCATGAGCACTCCTGCACAAAGTCGAAATAAATAACGAGGTTATCGTCTAAAAGTTACCAGGTTGAGTCTGGCGAGATTTCATCCCCCGCCGAGCTTGCCGGTCAGTACCCCCGGCGTTCCAGGATCAGATCGCAGAGCTCACGCACAGCCCCATCGCCGCCGCGATGCTCCAGCACCAAATCGGCGACTTCCAGCACAGCCGGATAGGCGTCAGCAGGAGCGACGGCGCATCCGACCTGCGTCATGCACGGCAGGTCATTGTCGTCGTTGCCGATATACACCACCTGGGCCGGGTCGATACCCCGCTTGTCCAGCCAGGCTTTCAGGGTTGCCCACTTCTCCTGGATACCCTGCAGGCAGGGCAGACCGAGCTTATCGGCGCGCGCCTTGACCACCGGGTTGGGTTCAGTGGAGAGCACCAATATGGGCAGGCCGGTTTTTTTCAACCTGCCAATCCCCCAGCCATCGCTGCGATCGGCGGTTACAGCTTCATGCCCATCCTGGAAGACGATCACCTTGTTGTCGGTCAGGACGCCGTCGAAATCCAGGATCAGGGCGGCAATCGCCTCGGGGAGAGCCTGCAGCCTGTTACCGGCTGCTCCCTGGCGCATGAGCGTCTCGGCGATTTGAAAATCCACCGGATCGTCGATCTCCAGGCGGCGCTCAGCGGGCATCACATACATGGCGGTGTGTCCGAAGAAGCGGTGCCGGGCCTGCAGGAAACCGGGGACGCGCATGGCATAGACCGCTCCAGTTTCCAGGTATTGAGGCTCCCGCTCCTGGCGCAGAGGCCGCAGGCGCTTATCGTGGTTGACGCCGACTGCATCGCTGCCGTCTGATTTCCAGATGAAGTAGTGAAATGGTATCACAGCCAGGGCCGTATCAGCGCCCTCGTCCAGCATGGTCTGGACCGTGCCGTCGATATCTTCCGCCAGGGTGAGCGGCGAAGTGCACTGCAGAAAGACCAGCAGGTCAGGCTGGTAGCCAGAAGCCTGCCGTAGATGCTCCAGGGCGTGCAGCAGGGCTGCTTCCGAGGCAGCCATGTCGCCGCTGATCTCGGCCGGTCGCCAGACTACCTCGGCCCCATACTGTTGGGAGATGGCGCCGATCTCCGGGTCATCCGTGGAAACTACCACCCGGCTCACCCAACGTGAGCGGCGCGCCTGCTCAATGTTGTAGGCGATCAATGGCTTGCCCAACAGGGGGCGGATATTCTTGCGCGGGATGCCTTTAGAGCCGCCGCGGGCCGGGATTATGGCAAGAACTTCCATGGCTTGCTTGTAAATGCTCTCCTAACCAAATT
>CAZGIX010000075.1:0-19616 GCA_964525785.1 uncultured Anaerolineaceae bacterium | reverse complement strand
GGCAAACCCTTGTCGGCATGAATACTTTGTGCTCATTTATGCCAATGTGTACTAGCTATATGACTAGAAGAGCAGAAAAGGCAAGATATCGAGTCGAACCAGTTCGTCGCGTTCGATGCGATCAGACATCTTCGTCTTCATCTTCTGTCCACAACAGCTTCAACCGCCGTTCAAAACCGCCACGTTCCGAGTGACGTTGGCGCTTCACCTGCTGGACCCGATCCGGGACAATCTGCCAGGCTGCCAGCACAGCGGCAAGCACTTCTTGCATATCAGCCAATTCGGTGACTAATTCCTCCGGCGCGGCCTGGCGCGCTTCCTGGGCTTCTTCTATCAGTTTCTCAAGCAGCGCCTGGCGGTATTCCGCATCAGGCATGGTTTCGATGGCAAAACGTTTGCCGCTGTTTTGAATAATCTCAGGGATGCGATCTCGCACCAGTTTGTTGTAATCAAGGCGCATGGTTCACACTCGACGAAAAACATTCTGTCGATGCCAATCTAAAGCTTCCAGATACGGCCATAACATCGGCTCTTACGGGCCGATAATGGAACGGCCTTCCAAAGTCTGCAAATGCCCGGGGACATTCTGGGTTATTCGCAACTCAGTTGAGAGCAGAACCATGAATTTTGCCGAGACGCCCAACAAACCCTGGTCAAATGTCCAATGGCATAGCCTGCACAAAGCCATTCCATTATGGAGATCATCGTCGTGGCTAATGCTCCAAGGGATGATGTGGGCTGCATCCACCGCAGTACGCCCATCAGCAGTAAGCATGCGCACACCACAAAAAGCGCAGCGATGATTGTATATTTTCACTACTGCCCGGCGAAATCCTTGGTCTCGTACGGCCAGCTGGTAAGCATCTTCTTCTCCAAGCGTTTCTTTGACTTGTTTGCGAGCCTGCTCGATCAGATGCTGACTATAGATGAACGTATGCAAATTGATCTCACCCAATGCCAACAAGTCTATGATATTCAGAAGCGAAGTAGGTTTGTATCAAGATGGTGCGCAAGGCATTGCGAGGCTCAACAGATTGCAGTAAATGATAAAGGTCATCATCCAGGCGCGCGCCTAAGACAAGCCTTCCTAGCTGGCTGAGCCTATCAACCTGGCGAGTGGCTCCAAGCATAGTTTCTTGACCAGGCTGGGGCACTAAGTGCCAAAATCCACTGGAGCGCAAGTGAAAGAACGGCAACGCCAAGTTGCCGAGTCGTTCAGGCGGCATCACTTTCGACCAGTAAGCCGCGAACAACTCACCTAACTCAGGGGTGATCTCGATTAGGTTGACCGTGATCCGCCCTTGAGCGAACAGGTCAAGCACCGACAAAAGCAATATAGGCTTATGAGGCGCTTGACTGTGGGTAGCGGCAGTCCAGCCGCCAGTACGGTCGGTACACAGGCGAGAGAAACTTTTCAGGTAATTAGATAAGGTCGCTTGGATCATCCTACTTCAATAGTAACTGCTAATACAAGATAATGGACTCCCAAACTATCCGTAGCATGACGTGTCGGTAAATGAACAAAGACGATTTTCTCCAATATCGCGTTTTGTATAACCTCAGGAATCGTGATCTCTAATTGGTCCATCACTGCATTGATTCCTTGTCTATTCATCCCTTGCCATGCCTGCTGAACTGATGAATCTGCGAACTCTCGGACCAGATCGCCTTGATTCCCCACAGCCCACTCGCGAATGTTATGTCCCAATATCAGGTCTATTGTGAATGGATGAACATTACCAAACCTTAAGGAAATTTCCCCTATCTTTTGGCCAGCATAGATGCTTTTACTGTTTCCTGAATTAATCAGAAAGTGCACTTTTTTAACATTCGCGATTGGCTCAATAAGTTGTAACTCGATTTCTTTTCCACCATCTTGCCGCGGGAGATAATAGCGGATCTGCTCGTTAGTATCAAAGTAGAGTGTTTCGCGAGTCATCAAAAAAGGAATGTTATTAAGGCGCGAATCGCTTGCAGGTAGATTTAGATAAAGATTACGCAAATATGCATTACCAATCCCGGGCTGTAAACGAATAGGCATAAAAACCCCAAATATGCTATTTTTATTAGCTTCCAGGCTTGTGGAACCGTTATCAACATTTGGCATCGTTATCGGTATAGCTGACTCCGACTGTACTGCGATGAATTTATATAGTCGATCACGATATTCTTTGACTTCTTGAATTGTAAAACCTTTGCCTTGCGATTGCCTGCTATCATATTCATTGTGATGATCAAAACATAACCAAGCAAGATTATCAGGATCTGGATTTAAAGGATCGTGATCAAGATGGGCAATTTGACCTTTTTGGGGTTCTGAGTCGTTTTTTAAACCAAAACACAAACAACAACGCCGGGCGCTAGAGATAAGGACACTGGTCTGATCGCACGGTGGAATAGATTTACGTCTAGACATTAAGAACTACCTCGAATTCCCTGAATCGGTATCTCTAATTACTATACTCGATTTTTCTACTTGAAGTAAACCTCTGGCATCAACATTTTCGGGAACACTCCTTTGTAAAAAACTTCACATCGAGTGCCATCAAAAAATTCTAATACGGGTTATTTAAATTATCCATTATCTCATCTACTCGATACAGGCGGTTGCGTGCCTTCCCGGTCACTTCTCGCAAGATACCAAGTCCTACTAACCTTTCCACATACCGCTGAGCCGTCCGATAGGGAACATCCAGGCCAGCCTCAAGCTGGCTAATGTTTAATATTGGGCGGTCGAAGAGCACATCCAGGGTTTGTAGCAAACGCGCTGCTGCCCGCTCCGTCCGCAGGCGCTCCCGGTAAGCTGTTCGCAATTGCCCCAGGCGCTCGATGCGGGTGATGGCGTCCAGAGCCTGGCTGCTGATCCCTTTCAGGAAAAAGAGCAACCAGCTCTCCCACTCACCACGCTGGCTGACTGCCAGCAAGCGATCATAATAATCCAGCCGGTGAGCTTCGAAGAAGGCGCTCAGGTAGAGCAACGGCTGAGAGATAAGCCCCCACTCGATCAACAACAAGATCACCAACAAGCGTCCCACCCGTCCGTTTCCCTCCAGGAAGGGATGAATGGCCTCGAACTGATAATGGATCAAACCGGAGCGTACCAACTGCGGGATATCCGAGGGAGAATGAATGAATTTTTCCAGGGCATCCAGCGCCTGGTGCATCTCATCAACCGGTGGCGGGACGATGGTGGCGCTCTCAATGGTGCTGCCGGGTGGGCCGATCCAATTCTGGCTGCGTCGAAACTCACCCGGAGTAAGGTGTTCCCCGCGCACGCCTTCCATCAAGATCCCGTGCATCTCCCGGATCAGGCGCAAGCTGACCGGCAGGGTCTTCGAACGCTCCAGGCCGTAATCCAGGGCGCGCATGTAGTTGTGCACCTCGCGCACGTCGGAAGTGTCTTCAAAAAAGGATAGTTGGGCGGATTCATAATGATACAGGTCCACCAACGAAGCGCGTGTTCCTTCAATACGGGAGGAGAGCACCGCCTCGCGCCGGATGAACGGACGCACCAGGATATGCGGAGAAGGCAGTGTGTCTGCCAGGCTGGCCAGCCTGCCCAGGTTGCGCTCCGCCTCACCCAGGGCGGAGATCAGCGAGGTTGACCATTCGATCGGAGGGGGCAGTGGGTTGGGTATGAATGCCCAATATCCTTTGGGTGTGCGTAAAACTCGACCAGGGGATGAAATGGAAAAATCGTTGGGATCCATGAGGTCAAAATCCGCAAATAAAGAGATCTCCTGTTGTCATTTTATATCTAAAGTGCAAATAAAGCAATCGGTTATTTGCACTTGAATGACAATGGATGACATCTGGAACAGGGATGTATGTCCCGTACATAGGTGGGCAGTTGTCTCGTCTTGCCCAAAAACGCTTGACAAATTGGATTTCGATAGTACCACACCCCGGGGCAGGCGAAGCGTGAGTGCGATGACCGGAAAGAAGGGAGCTGAAATATGCGCAACCGTCGGAGGATCCAAGGGATGAGCTCTTCCGCCACACCCAGGCAATGCGAGCACGCGCGGATGGTTTTACTGTGCGGGAAGGCGCGTGCGAACGGGAAGATATCCTGGCATGGATCGAGCAGCCCGACTCACCGGAAAACATCGAGCGCTGGCGCTCGCGAAGCAGCAGGGCGTCTCACTGAACCAGTTCATCCTCTGGTCAGTGGCAGAAAAGGTCAGCGCTCTGAAAGCCGGCCTGGATGATCCCAATTTCCCAGGGATTGCTTTCCGCCGAGGCGCTTCTGGAATTCCGGTTCCGGTCCTGAGGGGGACCGGCATCCGCGTCCAAACGATCGTGATTTCAAACCGTGAATGGAACGAAACCCAGGCGAGATCGCGGCACAATATGAGTTGACTGAGAGCCTGGTTAAATAGGCTTTGAGATTTTACCAGGCTCACCAGGCTGAGATCGATCTGCTGATCCGATCCGACGCATAAATGAATTCTTGTGATGTACTCTTACTGAATTTCTGCAATTACGGATTTACAGTAAGGAGTATGGTCATGGATGTGGTCATTCAGGTTCGCACCCGAGGGGTGATTACCCTGCCCGCTGATTTGCGAGAAAAATATGGGATCGAAAACGGCGATATTTTCCGCCTGGTTGATCTGGATGGGGTGTTTGTGCTCACCCCGATGGTGCCCATAGTCCCTGAGCTGGTGCGCGAGATCGAACAGGCGCGCCTGGAGGCTGGCCTGAGCATCGAAGAGTTGCTGCAAGGGCTGCGCGAGCAGCGCCAGCGCTATGTCCAGGAGAAGTATGGACCCGGAAAAGCCGGCTAAGCCGCGTGTTTTCATTGATGCAGATGTACTTATTGCCGGCGCCGCCTCTCCCAATGAGCACAGCGCCAGCAATCTGATCTTACGCATGGCAGAACTCACACTAATTGAGGCAATCACCTCAACCCAGGTTATCACTGAAGTTGAGCGCAACCTGCTTGTCAAGATGCCCGACGCTCTGCCGGCTTTCCGGTTATTGGTCAGCCGCAGTCTGAAGGTTGTCGAAGACCCTGAACCCACCGAACTAACCGAGCACGTTGGTTTGGCTGATCCTGAAGATGTGCCGATTTTGGTCGCTGCTGTTCGAGAAGAATGTGGCCTCCGGACTACTTTCAACACCCGGCACTATCAGCCAGGGCATTCTTCTGTGGTGGTCTTGAAACCTGGTGATCTGGTGCTGCGAGTTCGATATCTTCTGGCGCGTCTCTCAGATTAACCAGCAACCTTTCCATTCGATTGAGGGCAATCTATTATTGACGGCCAGGGGGAGATCCTGGGGATGTCACAGCCTCCAGTAATCCGACGGGCTGGCTTTGTGATGCGCCCGGGCAATGTCGATCTCGGCGATCTGGGCGCAGTGGCGCACCATTTCCAGGGAGCTGTGACCAAGCAGAGACTGCAAGGTGAAAATATCGCCGCCTGAACGCAGGTTTATTTTGCGGCTATATCTCATAGGGCGCTTAACAACAAGATTGACCTGATGCTATAATACTTTAAGCAAATGACCGGCTTCAGCGCCCGCAGGCAGTATTGGAAAAAGGCCCAATAGCTGGCCGGTTTGAGCAGCGGAGAGATGAATTGTGAGGATTAACTTTTACGCCACCCTTCGACAGATTGTGGGCCGGAAAACATTGGATATGGATGTTCCCGAGGACACTACACTTCGCCAACTGCTTGATGAGATTATTCAATTGCACCCTTCGATGAGGCGAGAGTTATATGACGAAACTGGCGCGCTTTTTGGACACGTGCATGTTCTCGTCAACGGGCGAGATGCCCCATATCTGGATAATGTACTGGACACAATTCTCGTCCCAGATGATGTTGTAAGCATATTCCCGGCTGTTGGTGGCGGGTGTGATTGAGCCATATCAGACGCTCGACTGGGAGATCCGAAGTATCCCATTGTGGCTCATCCGAGATTACCTGTTAGAGCTGGGAGGTCAAGAAGAGGAACCGGGATTAGTGAAAGGGATCGGTTGGACAGTCTCCCTCAATCAGATGGCGGATTACCAGATTGGATCGATCCGGGTCGGTCAAGTCCATCTAAATTTAAAAGCCCGATTAGATGAGTTTGAAACCATTCGAGTAGCTCTCGAGAAAAAACTAATTCGCGCTGGCGGTTGAAATAAAAGACGCACCCTCTAAACAGGGTGCGTCTTTTATTGATTGAGCGGATGATCCCAAGCTAAATGATCTCAAGCTCTTTCAGCTTGGTTTCGGGAACAACACCATTTTCCCATCCGCGAGCCGAGTAGTACTCCTCTAGCATCAAGTCCAGTTCGCAAACATGGCCTTTTGATCCAGGGGCAGTGGATGGCTCTTTAACGAAGCGCTCGGGTAGACTATCGCTACCCTCGCGAAAGCCGACCAAGTTGTTGTAATAGCGCTCCAGGTTGTAGATGCGCTCGCCGGCCTTTAACACATCGTTGCCGGTGTAGGGTATGCCGGTCATGGCTGAGTACTGGGAGGCATACTCATCGACGCCTTCAGCAAAGGCGCTGAACTTGCACAGGTCAAGGCTATCAGAGAAGGCATGGATGTCTTGAAGCAGTTTAAGTAGCTCGCCCTTGCCTTTCCAAGCAAGCGGATCGGTTTTGAGCGGGATGAGACCTAGCTCGCTGGCTGGGCTGTAGCCGCGCAGGTGGCAGGCGCCGCGGTTGCTGGTGGCATATCCCAACCCCATGCCCTTCAGGCCGCGCGGGTCGTAAGCCGGGATGCCCTGGCCTTTGACGGTCATGGAGATCTCCGGGTGACCGAAACGCTCAGCAGCCTTAGCCGTTCCTTCCGCCAACACGTCGCCGATCCCTTCACGCTTGCCGATCTTGTGAACGGTCTCGACCATGCCCATGTAATCCCCCCACTTCAAGCCATCACCACCGTTGCTGTAACCTTTTTCACTTGCTTCCATGTACATCGCCAGGAGGTCACCCATCTCAATGGCATCCAACCCGTAATCGTTGCACAGATCGATCATCTTGGCAATAGACGCCGCATTGTCATTGTCGCACATGGAGCCCAGCGACCAGGCGGGCTCATACTCAAAGCTCTCCATGCGTAATCCGGCGAAGGGACCATCCTTGATCTCCACCTCTTTCTTGCAGGCAACCGGGCAGGCATGGCAGGTAGGATCTTCCACCAGGATGTTCTCTTTGACCCATTCACCACTGATGCGCTCAGCTTTGTCGCCGAACCAGGCTAGATTGCCATTGTGGGCAGGTAATGCACCGATGTTATTATCGATATTGGTCAGGACGTTGGTGCCGTATACAGATAGGGCTCCCTTGCGCGGGCTGGTGATGTTCTTCTCATCCATGATGGTCGCCAGAGCTCGCTTGTGTGCTGGCTTCCAGGCTTCGCGATTATCAGCCTTTGGCATCTTCTTAACAGCTTTGACAACCACAGCTTTCAAGAGCTTGCTGCCGCCGACGCAGCCGGTGCCGCCGCGCCCGCTGGCGCGGTCGTTTTCGTTCATCCAGTTTGCAAAGCGAGCCAGCCGTTCGCCCCCGGGACCGATTGCGATAACGGTCAGATCTTTCTCACCATACTTCTCCTTGAAGAATTTGACGGTGTCGTGTACGCCCATGCCCCATACTTCGGAGGCGTCAAGGAGCTCCAACTGACCATCATGGATGTAGGCGTAAACCGGCTTCTCGGCCTTGCCTTTGAAGATCAGGCCATCGAAGCCTGCCCAGCGCAAACGGGCTGCTGACCAGCCACCATGGTGGCTATCAGTAACAGTGCCGGTAAGCGGGGATTTGGTTACGATCGCCATGCGCCCGCTCATATTCGCTTCACTACCAGTCAGTGGACCGTTCATGAAGCACAGGATATTGTCCGGGGAGAGGGGGTCAACTTGAGGTCCGTTTTCAAAAACGAACTTAACCCCCAGACCCCGGGCGCCAATATACTTTCGCGCCCAATCCTCCGGGATGGGTTCATAGGACACTTTCCCCTTAGTCAAGTCCACGTGAGCTATACGGTTTGCGTATCCTCCAAGTGCCATCAGATCCTCCTTGTCTTAAAATCGATATTAGCTTCGTTGACAGCCAATAGGCCGCTCTTCAATAGTTTAAACAACCAAGATTTTAGGTTGAGTAACACCTCCTTTATAAAATTGGACTATCTTCCCGGAGGGAAGATAGAAATTTCATCATTGATCTTCATCGGCGTTTCAAAACCACCCTCGTAATAAAGATCACGACCGTTCAGGAGCACCCGCCATCCTGGGAGGGCTATGTACAGCGGTTTAACTTCCAGCCACAGAGAATCGCTTTTCTCCTCAGAACTCCACACACGCTCTAAGGCTTCAGCACGCGCCTGAGGGTAGTAGTTGAAAAATTTTGCCAATAGTTCAGATACGCAACTGTCGGGATGAAGGTGAACGACAAATTCCTTATCGCCCAGGATGGGTCTCAAGCGCCCGTAGACAAGAACCCGGATAGCCAGCTCCCCCTCTTCAAATTCCCTGGCAATCTGATAGCCCATCAGCATCTGGTTAAGCTGCACGGTCAGGTATTTGCTCCAACCGGACATGGCTTTGGCAATAACTTCGGCAGGCAACTGTGCCTCCACCAAATAGTGCGCAAAGGATGAGAGAACCAAGCCAATCGATCCTGTGACATAATTCGTGGGTGTGTGTATGTGACGCGGCCCATGTCCGGCATGGTATTGACCGGCTCGAAATAGATAGCGGGCAAACTCTTCCGAAGTGTCTACGCCCAATGTACGCGCCACCCAGATCGAGAAAAATCGCCGCCTTTCCTCCAGATGAGCTTCGTCGACGTCCGTCTCCCAACCCAATATGCTAGCTGTCTCGGGTACGGTACGTAGATATTCATATGTCTTAACGACTAATTCTGTGGCTTTGAGAAGCAACGGCTCAACCGAGCCAGCCATGGCTTCGCGATCCGCACCGTTTAGAGCGGAAAAGCGGATCATACGCTGCCATTCCTCATATGGATCTGGCGCAAGAAAAAGGTCTAGCGAAGTGTCTGCCATAAATCCTAAAAAAACGTATATGCTATATCGTAGTATGGGCTGTGTCTATAGTCTTCTTCCACGCAACTTCAAAATAAAACAAAGCGAATCTAATTCAGTATAGCGAATATCTTACATAAAGGCAAGTTATTTTTAGCACGTTTCGTGTCATGATTTTTTCCCACAGATCGTTCATAACATCGTCTCCAATGCAGCCTTTCGATCCGCGAAAGCTTCGTCCGATAACAATGGCAAGCATTCTGAAAGCAGCCTTTTCTCCTGTAACATCGCTGCGGCAAATGCCATGCAGGTGGCTTCGCCGCATTGTTTACAATTGGTTTGGGGTAACAACGACCAGATATCCAGCCAGCGTGGAGCGCGGCGGGCAGCTGTTATAGCAACCAATTCAGCACGGTGGTCCCACGTGGCGTTAATCGCCTCTACCAGGGCATTGAGCAGCTCCAGGCCCTCATCGACATCTTTGACCTGTGTGATGTAGACTTTGTCCGGATAGAGCGTCATAAATCCAGGCTGGCGCCGAAAGGTGAGTGTGCGCGTTTCGGGGTTGTAGGCGATGACGCCCGGTAATGTTGCCAGGTAGGGGATGATTTCATCGAGCAGGCGATTGGGCTTGCCAATCACGATGATCTTGCCAGGCTCAGCCAGGCAGGGTAGGATCTTGGTAAGTATCAAGTTTTCCAGATACATGTATTACCTCACGCCCGGCATGCTCCGATTGCCAGAAAAAAGAGTCTGTAATTCACTCTGCCCAGTATATCCACCAGTGAGCTTGCCTATCGTGTTAAGGAGAGTCATTGCCAGACTCCTCTAGCGGCATTATGAAGCGGTTTTCGATCTCGCTGCAACACTCGGCGACGCAAGCTTGATTAGCACGATAAAAAACGTGCTTTCCCTCACGGCGCGCCAGCACCAGATTTGCGCGCCGCAGTAGAGCCAGGTGATAAGATATGATAGGCTGTGTCATATTGATGCATGCGACAATGTCGCTCTCATTCATCTCCCCTTGTTGTAAGAGCGTCAGGATTCGCTGACGTGTCTCGTCAGCCATCGCTTTCACGAAATCGTTGAAATCGCAGCAAGTTGAACGGCTCATTGCTGATTTGCTTCCATTCAAGTTCTATTTCTTGAACATATTAGCGCTTACCTGTGTGATGCCCGCACCGGGCACCTCGATCATCACCTTTCAGCCGCCCTCGAGCAGATCGCGGGCTTTACCCTTGAAGTGATCTTTGAGAAAAGTTAATGCGCCTTCAGCGTCGTTGTCCAATAAAATGCGCAACAGCTCAAGGATATCTTGGTCTTCCAGAACTAAGTTGATCGCTTTCTTCGCCATCAGCCATTCTTCAAACCCGGTTCCGTCTCTGTTTCTGCTAACTTCACGCCTTTTTTTTCACAATCGACACACAGGTCGGTCTTGCGGTTCGTCCAGTATACAAAGCCGCAATTCGGGCAAGTTACTTTGTGCAAGCCAAAGTTGCGTTTCACCGGCTGGGGTCTCAGTTCCGGGGGCAATGAAGCAAATGGATCCTGAACACAGGTGCATAAAGTTGGGTTGGTATTTGCCTTGTCGGGTTGATCTTGCTCCTCCTCGGGTACCTGATACGTTTCGTCATTCATTACTGACCTCCTGATTTCTTATGTTTATCCAATGGATGGCGCATCGATGATGATTTCTTGTATTGCTGCCAGTTTCTCGGCATTCCGCGGTTCGAACAGTGGTGGGCAGTCAGAGATATGTTTCTGCGAAGCTGCCAGCTTGAGCGCAAAAGTGTAGCAGGTGGGCTCACCACACTGCTTGCAATTTGACTGTGGCAACAACTTGTAGATCGCCATTGAGGTGGGACGTTGACGGGTGGTGGAGTCGGGAGTGATATCTGCCCGTCTTTCCCAGGTGTGGTTGACCAGGTCAATCAGCCCCTTGATTTCCTTTTCAGCACCCTCGCGGTCTTCTACATTGCTGGTAGCGATCTCGTAGGCGTGGAAGGCGACGTTGTGGCCACCCTTCTTCCAGGTCAGGGCTTGGGCTGCTTGGTGATAAACAGCGCCACGCAAGGTTGAATTGAGATAGGGTAAGGCATCTGAGATATCCACCATCAGACGAGCACGTGCAGCATAACGTTCGGCTCCAGGTTCGCAGGGCGGGGTGAAGACTTCCAGATCATATTTTTCGATCAGCATAAATCATCTCCCAACGTTCATCTTTTTCAAGCCCGGCTATGATTAATTCGGGCAGCAGGCTGCGGTTAGTTTCATCCAACGAATAGGCAGAAATTTCTCCGCCAGGGAGGAGTTTCAGCATCGCTTCAATCATGAATGGACGCAGCGAAACTATCGCCCGGTGATATTCTGTCCTGCGTAGGGCTATCAGCGCATTGGTCTGCCCTTTACCCACTCCAGAGCCGCGGTCACATACTCCCGGGCAAGCTGCTTTTGCCCCAACCCAACGTATTTTTCAATGGGGATGCCCTCAAAACGAGCTGGCTCTTGCCAGGCGAGCGTGATCCCCAGTCGGGCTCGTTCGGTTATCGACAGGCCGACCAGGTCGTGACCGTCAAAGAGGACACGCCCAGAATCGGGGGCGTAACCTTCGCAGCCCATGAGGGTATAGGCCAGTGATGACTTACCTTACCCCTTCAATCCCAGGAGGACATGAACTTTCCCGGGGTACACATCCAGGTTCACGCCATGGAGAATTTCGCGCCCGTTGCGGCGTAGCCACACATCCTCGACGCGCAAAATCAGATCAGTCAACGATTTTGCCAGACATCGGAACCCCAGATAGCCACTCGATGAGCGTTTCGCGTGTCGGGAGTTCGCCAGTGCTGGCCAGCACGCCATCGATGAGCAACCCAGGGATTTCATCTAAAGGCATATGCCTACGAATCGTATGTTCATCGCTTACGCGCACGATTTCGATACTGCTTTTGCCAAGCTCGACAAGAACGTCGTTAATCAACGCCTCAAGCTTGATGCATTTGTAACAGCCGGTGCCAAGGACCTCGATTTTCATGACCTACTCCTTGCTGAACTCATGCGTCGCTCAGCTTTTTCTGAAACTGCTCTATTTTCTTGTGCGCACCACGGGCGGCGTCCAGGAAAACCTGGCTGATCGCTGCTTCGTCTACTGTCTGCATTGGGGTGAGCGCTTTAATATCTTCGAACGGCAGATCGGTTTGCATAACCAGCGCTGCCGTGCCCAGCATGACCTGGGTGGCAATGCGGCGGGCGTCCTTTACCGCAAATTCAGCATATTGCCCGCCCCGATAACCGCATAACGCTTCGTTTTCAGAGAGCTCACGCTTTTTTCTCCTGGCGGTCATAGCATGCTGCATACGCCTGGCGCAAGGCGGCTGCGTAGTCGGCTTCAACTGACGAATTCTCTGCGATCCAGTTGAATTTGCGGGCCATTCCAACCAGCTCTTCGTCAGGAGCATCCTCTGGGCGGCGTCCCATGGCGTATAACTGTTGGAAGATTGTATCCAGGCTTCTCATCCCAACCGTATGACCCTGCGGTCCAATCTTGACATAAGTAATGCCGGCGACATTGGGAAGACAACAGGCACCAGTACCTGGCGGTATTTTTCCCATAACGTTACCCTCCGCGTGGTAGACGCATCATTTTCAACATGGCGCTTTTTACGAACAGATGTCGATATCGGTAAGGCAGCCCTGTTCGAAGAAGCCCTCCCTCACAGCATTCGAGGAATGCCTGATGATTATTTCTTCATCAGGTTCTCCGCAGACGGGCGGGCTTCCGCCGCGGCAGCCACCACTTCCGGTGACCCGAGGCTGACCTGGTCCTTGTAGTAGCGCCTCTGCAACCAGAAAGCAACATTGACCAGTCCGATCATCACCGGCACCTCCACCAGCGGGCCGATCACCGCCGCAAAAGCCTCCCCGGAAGAGATACCA
This sequence comes from uncultured Anaerolineaceae bacterium, assembly GCA_964525785.1. Lineage (GTDB taxonomy): Bacteria > Chloroflexota > Anaerolineae > Anaerolineales > UBA4823 > JAQBDA01. Next base: position 6,699 of record CAZGIX010000075.1, on the reverse strand, counting down.
AACACCGCCACCGCCACAGCAATCGCCAGCTCGAAGTTGTTGCTGGCAGCCGTGAAAGACAATGTGGCTGTTTTGCTGTAGTCCGCCCCGATAGCCTTGCCCATGAAGAAGCTCACCAGGAACATGATCACGAAGTAGAGCAGCAGGGGGATAGCAATACGCACCACGTCCATGGGGATAGTCAGGATCAGCTCGCCCTTCAGGCTGAACATGACCACGATGGTGAACAGCAAGGCGAGCAGCGTAATCGGGCTGATCTTGGGGATGAAGGTCTTGTAGTACCATTCCCGACCTTTTGCCCGGATCAGGATGAAGTGCGACAGGAAACCGGCAATGAAGGGGATACCCAGGTAAATGAACACGCTCTCAGCGATCTGCCGCATGGTGATGTCCACCTCGGTACCCTGCATGCCCAGGCGGTTTGGCAGCACCATGAGGAAAATGTAGGCATAGACGCTGTAGAACAGCACTTGAAAGATGCTATTGAATGCCACCAGCCCTGCAGCGTACTCATTATCTCCCTTCGCCAGCTCGTTCCATACGATCACCATGGCGATGCAGCGCGCCAGCCCGATCAGGATCAGCCCGTTCATATACGCTGGATAATCGCTCAGGAAGACCACCGCCAGAATGAACATCAGGATCGGGCCTATGATCCAGTTTTGCACCAGAGAGAGACCGAGCACCTTCCAGTTGCGAAAGACGTCGCCCAGCTCCTCATAACGCACTTTTGCCAGGGGCGGGTACATCATTAAGATCAGGCCAATGGCGATCGGGATGTTCGTGGTGCCGATGGAGACTGCCTGGTTGAGGTTCTCTACCGCAGTTGGGAAAAGAAAGCCAATCCCAACACCGACTGCCATCGCAAGGAAGATCCACAGCGTCAGGTAGCGGTCGAGCGTTGAGAGTTTTCGGGCGACGCCTGTCGTGCTTGCTTGCGAAACAGCAGTTATATTTGGGGTCGTCATCTTATGCAGTCTCCATTTCAGCGTTGACCAACCAGGTAGTCACTTCTGCCTGGTTGGGGATGCGTCCAGCGCAGACCAGTTTCTCATTGATTACCAGCCCAGGTGTTGCCAGGATGGGGTATTTCTTGATCTCTACCCATTCAGTGATCTTGACAAAATCCGCCTGCATGCCCATTTCCGCGGCTGCCTGGCGGGCAATCGCTTCGACATTCTTGCAGTTGGAGCAACCCGGGCCTAGAATTTTAATGGTAAGCATATGTACCTCCTTGTGAAATATCTTAGATTACGGACACTGGATCACGCCCTGCGCCCACAGGCATCCGCCACAGGTGGGGAAAGTATTGCCATAGCAATCTTCCTCGATGGCTTCAGAGAGGTCGCATCCGCCGCACAGGGTGCATGGGGAGAAATCAAATTCTTGTACACGCTGGCGGAAATTTACGTATTCAGACTGATTCCATAGCTCATATAGACTTTGCTTCGCCAGATTGCCAATCACGTATCGGCGGGAAGAGCGGGGATGATCACTCAAATAACTTACATGATCATGCATTAATGGCAGGCAAGGGCTCAGGCTGCCATCCCACGCGATCGCTGTCGCGCCTCTTTCGATAAATGGACAGCGATCGTTTGCCCTGCCTAGATTGTCGCCGTTATAGCTCAAGTTGTAACCTCCCCTGTGGATGTAATGACGCGCTGCTTGAGTGGTGATGTTGGCGTCCATCCTGGGTATATCCAGGTGTGGCATCCAACGCGATGGGATGTAGGTTACCTCGTGTAAAACGCGGTTATACAGCACTTCCGAACACATTTCCTGAGAATACGGCAGTATATTGGTGATCAGGTATTGAGATACCCCCAACTGCCAGCTTAACCGTAGCAAATTGGGCAGATCATCTATGTTCCGTTTCATCGCTACGAAGGCAATCCCGATTTCTGGGGTAGGTCGATGACCTGGACGCCGGGCAGCGCGGAAGCTTTTGATGTTCTGGATAACCTTGGATAGTTCAGCTCCTAAGCGCACATCTTCATAGCTTTCGGGTGTAGCCCCGTCGAGCGATACCCATAATAAGTCCAATCCTGCGTCGACTAAGCCACGAGAAAGCTCTTTTGTGAGCAGCGTACCGTTCGTGATCAGCTCCACTCGGCAGCCTATCGCTTTAGCCGCAGACACCATTTCTACAATCTCGGGGTGGAAGAGAGGCTCACCAAAGCCACCAAAAAACACAGTTGGAGGTGCCTCAAGCGACTGCAATCCGGCGATCAGGCGCTCATAAATGGCAGCGCTCATCATCCCCATCGGTCCATCCCACAAGTTGCGCACACAGATGCGGCAGTTCAGATTACACTGACCGCTCGGCTCAATGTAGACCTTTGCAAGCCCTGTCGTAGGCCGGTGTAGATGCAAGCCATTCGTCACTTCATCGATTTGCACCGACGTGCCAGGTACGAACCCGTAGCGGTTTACCAGCTCAGAGGGGAGTACCAGCCTCCCCTGTTCATCGACACTGGCCGAGAAAGTAGATAAAGATCCGTTTGCTTTGGACAAATGTCAACCTTTTATTTCTAATGCCCGATTCGGTTTAATTGCCAAGTTCTTTCGGCAATCATTAAACGATTTCGATAACGGGTTCAATCAAAATCTCGGATTTCACCGAGTTTGCTACCAGGCTGTATTTTTGCGCAGATCGTAACGCGCGCCGTGCCCTTGTCTCAACAGCCTGCTGCGTTTCGTCGCCCGCTTTAATCCGGATGACCGGCCAGAAACGCAGGTGCGTGAAAATCTCGGTGCGATCCAGCTCGATGAGTTTTGTGCCTTCAGCGCGGCATTCGTAAGAAACTAGGTTGAGCTTAAAGCGCTCGCTTGCCCAGATGAACATCATCATGATGCAGGTATTGGCAGCCGCCACGAAAGCATCTTCTGGAGTGAATACTCCGGGGTGACCCTGGGCGTCGGGAGGGGCAGAGAAATCCATCTCCGTACCATTGCCCATCTCGATATGCCCCCAGTGCTCTCCTTTCCAATGCACCGTGGTGTGGTAGGTGGCGGTGCGGCTCATCGAACGGCCCCCTTCTCAGCGCAGTAAATTGCATATTCGTGCAGAAGCGTCTCGGCGTAGGTTTCTTCCGACCCTGCAGGGATGGGGTTGTAGACCTTCACCGTTTCCAGCAGTTCGCGGGCGGTTCCGACAGATGGCTCCTTACCTGCTTCGCGGAGCTGCTCGAAGATCAATGGCAGCGCAATTAGAGTGATCGTCTGTCCATCCACCGTCAGCTTACGGATGGGTATTCCCGAACCACAGGAGCAAGTGGCTTCAACAGGGATCTGGTTATCAAGGGTCGGAACCGGAATCGCAATTTCGGCATCGACAAATTCGCCGGTGCGCCGGCTCCATTTTTTCTCTAACAGATCGTCTACAAGGTCCGCGACCCGCTCGGCAGTGATGTCGACTGCTTGCATCCCTGCGCCATTCAGACGTCGAGCTCCCTGAGGCTTTTCTAATCCGTTTTCAGCAACCAATTCGGTAACCACTACACTGGCTGCTGGCTTTCCAGAATACATTTCTGTCGCCCTGGCAGCGCAGCGTAATTCACAGCCGTCCACGGCAATTGTTGGGTAAAATCGGGCAAAAGCCCGGTCACCTTCACCGCCAGCCAGGAACAGCGGCAAGCAAATGGTTACAGTCTCTCCTGGCCTGAGCTGCTCCAATACCTTTAGGGCGGCCAGACGGGTCACAGTGCCTTCCGGTAATTCTTCTCCAGAGCAGGCTACGATGCCAGCTTTTTTCTTTGGCAGCTCAACCATTCTGGCCTCCTTCGGGTGTGGCAGTACCGATAGTATCGACTACCACTGCAATCTCTTGGGCCAAAGCCTGGGCGAGCTGGAGACCGCCATCGTTGAGCTCGGAGATGCCCTGAGGCTTGAACTGCTTATAACGACGGTAAACGTCCAACACTGCAAAATCCTGAGCCACTTTTCCGCCGCTTTCTTTGACCATTTTGGTGGCGCAAGCTAGCTTGCAGCCGTCAATCGTGACGGCCGGGTTGGCGGATACAGCCGCACGAGCCGCCTCGTCACCCAGCACCAACAGGGAGAGCGCCACGAGCTGTGTTTCCTCGGGGCGGACATCTTCTGTCAATGCGTAAGCAGCTTCACGGCTAACTGTCCCGTAAGTCTTTCCAATTCCGCTGCACGGGACAATAACTACCTTGTGTTGACTCTTCTCTTCTGTCATCCCCTGTTGACCTCCTCTTCGGCTGCTTTCTTCATCTTGGCTAAATAAGCCGGCGCATCCAACAAGCGAGTCTGATCGGCTTCCCAGTCACTGGCTTCGATAACGGCAACCCAGCCCTTTTCGAATGGGTCCTGGTTGATCACCTCAGGCGCCGTTTCCATGTCCGGATTGACCTCAAGGATCTTACCGCTTACCGGGGAGCTGAGGCTGATGTTGACCTTAATTGTCTCGATGACGGCTACTTCGTCACCAAAGGCCAACGCTGTCCCTTCCGGCTTCACTTCGGCAAAGGCGACATCGCCGCTGCGTTGCTGCAAGAAATCAGATAGGCCGATTCGGACGTGCTGACCTTCCTTCTTTGCCCAAATTCCTTCAGCATTGTAGAAACGGTCGGTAGCGACCTTGAAGGTGAATTTATCTACAAAGGTTTCGAGGTATTCTGTCATGATGATCCAATCCAGATTTGAGTAGGTAGAAAAACAGACTCTTTTATCGCTTCTTTATACATATTCAAATGATTGAATATATTATAACGCCTGCCATTGCGGATGCAATAGTGATAAATATCATATGATCAGGATGACATCCTTGAAGATGTTACTGATGGCGTGGGGTGGGCAAGCTACAATCACCTTGCAGACGTCGTTTAGAGCTGGACACTTGCGTTTGTGGATAACCGGGAACATTATTATTCAATATATTGAATGTGTTTAACCAAAAACAAAGGCGGCTCTGCCGCCTGATAAGTTGTTACATTTTACTGGCCGTGGGCTCAGCAACAACGTTGCACTTCGGACATGGGCAGGCATGCTCCCGAGGTTTGTTTATATGCGAACCGGGCTTCACGCCTTCTATTCTGTAAGCGGTATCCAAAATGTCATAGATTTCTGGACGGATCACACGGTAAAAAATATTCCAGCCATCTCGACGATCCTGAACCAATCCAGCTTCTCTCAAAACGGATAGTTGTTGTGAAATGTAAGCCTGTCGATATCCCAGGAATGCTTCCATGTGACAGACACACTCCTCCCCATCTCTGAGGATATCCAGAATCGCCAGCCGAGCGGGGTGCATTAACGCCTTGAAAAGCATTGCTTGTGGTTCGAAAATTTTTGTATCCATGATCACTGTACCTGACAACGTATGCAATTATTTGAATGTTATTTTATCCCAATTTCTGCTGCTGTCAACGGGAAGTTTGTCATCTACTAACGGTGACAGTCCAAGTTTTTTTGATATAGGTGGACCATTGGTCAATCTAATTCAGTATGTATTGTTTTCCCCTACAAATAATGACAATGATACGAACTTTCCCTGATACAAACAATTTCCACCTGGCGGTAAATTCACCCAGGAATCGTAACTCTCTTACCCTGTCCTGGAAGGAGCACAGATATGCTTGGAGTGATCGAGAAACAAGATGTCCTCGTGCGCATGTACGAGGATCTACAACGTGCTGTGTAGAAACGACCGGACGAACGGCATTGGGTGATGGTGATCGACCTGCGTAAGTGCGTGGGTTGCCACGCCTGCTCCATTGCCTATGTGGCTGAAAATAAACTACCCCCTGGCGTGGTTTATCGCCCGGTCTTGGAGGCGGAATATGGGACATATCCGAACGTGACCCGGCGCTTTCTGCCGCGTCCCTGCATGCAATGCAACGAGCCGCCCTGGGCGCCGGGGATGGCTCAAGCCTATATCGAAGAGCTGGTACGCCGCGAACGCTCTGGGAGCTGGATCAGGCAGATGTGCGCCACCCTGCGCAAGTGGGTCACCGGCCTGCGCGTGCGAGAAGCCAGCTATCTGAAAGCCGGCGATATCGATTAGGAGCAATGGGCGCTATCCCTAAACGAGAGTGACAATTCCAACCACACCAAAGGTGGCAAACCCCGCCCGGTCACGTCCGAACCGGAACACAGGGCTTTCCTGGAACAGCTCAAATACCGGGGAGAGAGTAACCCAACCGGTCACACTTTCCATGAGCGAAGAAGTTTATCCGTCGGGGCCAGGTTGCGCGAGCCGGCTCCACCCAGCGTTGGATCATAGCATCTGGCGAGGTACTGGTGGAGGTGAACGCCCTGTGCGAGCTGTTGGGTGTACGCTGTTGGAGGTGACTCGAAAGGAAGTTATGCCGCAGAGCGCACGGAATCCCCGATTACGAAGAGGGATGGGTGATCAAGCTGTAAGCATTGTGCTCTTCGCGTCCTGCTGAACGCAGCGAGGCATCCCTACATGAAATAAGGATTAAAATCCGGTCGTTTATTTTTAACGCAAAAAGCACCTTTTCAGGTGCCTTTTCCAGTAGCGGGGCTAGGATTCGAACCTAGGACCTTCGGGTTATGAGCCCGACGAGCTGCCACTGCTCCACCCCGCAATAAGTTGCTCTGTCTTCCGAGCGGCCCACATTATAGCATGCCCATCTCGGGGCGTCAAGCAATCTTGGCAGCCGTGTGCACGCAAAGGTTGTCAGGAAAGAGGAGCCTCAGGTAAGATAG
>CAZGIX010000074.1:0-20324 GCA_964525785.1 uncultured Anaerolineaceae bacterium | reverse complement strand
GAGCGTGGATTACTGCTCCGGGTGCCGGGTGTGCAACATGATCTGCCCCACCGGCGTCAAGATCGCTGAGATGAACGCTCGCGCCCGCGCCGACCTGGTCAGGAATGGGCAAGTGCTCCCTATGCTGCGCCTGCGCAACAACCTGGTGGCGCGCGCCGAGCTGTTGGGTAAAGTATTCGATCCGGTCGCCCCGCCTATCAACGCTTTGCTTGCCAATGGGCTGGTGCGCTGGGGAATGGAAGCCATCCTAGGCATCCACCGTCACGCGCCTCTGCCGGCATTCTCGCGCAGCAAATTCACTCCCTGGTTCCGCAAGCACCCCAGACCGGCAGCACCCCAACGCCAGGTGGTCTATTTCCACGGCTGTTCGACCCAGTATTACGAGCCGCGTATCGGTCGTGCAGCGGTATTCGTGCTAGAGGCGTTGGGCTGCGAAGTGATTGTCCCCCCGCAGAACTGCTGCGCGCTGCCGCTGCTTTCCAACGGCGAGTTCACTGCTGCCCGCCGCTACCACACCAACAACGTCCGGCACCTGGCGCCTTACGCCCGGCAGGGCATCCCCATCGTCGGCACATCCACCAGCTGCACGCTGACGCTCAAAGAAGAGGCGCCCGAGCTGCTGGATATGGACGACGAAGATACCCGCCTGGTGGCGCAAGGCACCTACGACTTCAACGAGTTCGTCCTGCCGCTGCTGGAGGATAAGCTAGCTGAGCTCGATCTGCGCCCGCTGCCCTTCTTACTGCCTTATCACCCGCCCTGCCAATACCGCGCCCATCGCCTGGGGTACCTGGCGGTGGAGCTGCTCGAGAATATCCCTGAGCTGCACATTACCGAGAGCCAGGCTGCCTGCTGTGGGATTGCTGGCACGTATGGCTATAAAAAGGAGAAATACGATATTGCCATGCAGGTTGGGCAGCCCTTGTTCGACTTTGCCCGCCAGACCGGAGCCCCGTTGGTGGTGTGCGACAGCGAGACTTGCCGCTGGCAGATCACGCATGCCACCGGGCTTCCGGTAGTCCACCCGGTCGAGCTGTTGGCAGCCTCGCTTGGCTGCCAGGTCGAAGACGCACTGGCTCAGATCTTTAGGACAGCCCAATTATAGACTATGCGCAAGTGGTTGTATTTCTGCTTGGCCTTCCCGCTGTGTACGGCTGCCTGCGTGCGTCCGGCTTCTACTTTGACCGCCCTTCCCGCTTCCCCGCTGCCATCGCTCAAGACGCCGCCTGCTCAGACCAGCCTCCCCGAACTCCTTTCTACCGCTGAAATCTCCTCCCCGCAGGTTGAGGATAAAGCTACAGCTACACCTCAAGTATCGCCTGCGATTACCCCGGCTGCAGCAGTCGGGGACTTGCCCGCTGAGGTACCAGTCATCCTGATCCCATTGGATGGTCCAATCAACCAGCCTCAAGCGGATATCTCGGGCATGGCCTGGCTGGATGATACCCTCATCTTGCTGCCGCAGTACCCAAGCCAGTTCGCCGAGACTGGTCCTGGATCGGTATTCGCCCTCCAGAAAGCGGATATTCTCGCCTTCCTGGACGGTCAATCGACCGCCTCGCTCACCCCCAGGCAGGTCCCATTATCTGCCCCTGGTCTGCAAGAGCGCATTGCCGGCTTCGAAGGCTTCGAAGCCATCGCCTTCTCTGGCGAGCGCGTCTACCTGACCATCGAAGCCCGTCCGGGCCGGATGCTGAGCTACCTGGTATCCGGCTGGTATGAAGATAATCTTGAGGCAATCCATATCGATACCGACCGGTTGGCGGAGATCCAGCCCCAGACAGATATTACCAACCTGGGAGATGAATCTTTGGTCGTATTCGGTCGCAGGCTGGTGACCCTGTACGAAGCCAACGGATCTCAGGTCAACCCCGATCCGCAGGCGCACCTGTTTTCGCAGGAGATTGAGCTGAACACCCAGCTGGCATTTCCCAATATCGAGTACCGCATCACCGATGCCACACCCGCCGATGACAACGGTCGCTTTTGGGCAATAAACACTTTCTTCACCGGAGATATACAGCTCCTGCCGGCAGGCGATCCCCTGGTGGATATCTTTGGGGAGGGCAGCACGCACAGCCAGAGCCCGGTCGTGGAGCGCTTGCTGGAATTCCAATTCACCGAGCAGGGTGTTACACTATCAGGCACTCCACCTCTGCAGCTTGAGCTGGCAAGCAGCGGAGATAACCGTAACTGGGAGGCAATCGCTTGCCTCGATGACATCGGTTTCTTGCTCGCGACCGATGAATTCCCTGAAACCCTGTTCGCTTTCGTGCCTATTTTAAAATAGAGGATTTTGCATGTCTCTTCATCCTTTGCGGATCTTCAGCGGTTCAGCCCACCCCGCGCTGGCACAGGCAGTCGCCGATCGACTGTCCGTACCATTAGGGCGCTCGACTGTCCGCTACTTGCCAGATACCGAGATACACATCATGATCGACGAGGTGGTGCGCGATCAGGATATCTTCCTGCTGCAGACCTGCTGTGCGCCGGTCAACGATCACCTGGTGGAGTTGTTGCTCTTCTTGGATGCCCTGCGCCGCGCCAGCGCTCACGAGATCAGCGTGGTCATCCCATATTTTCCTTACGCCCGCCAGGAGCGCATGGCGCGCGGCCGCGAGCCGATAAGCGCCCGGGTGGTGGCAAACTTGCTGGAAACGATGGGCGCCGGCCGGGTGATTTACGTGGATATCCACGCCCGGGCGATCCAGGGCTTTTTCAATATCCCGGTCGACCCGCTTAGCGCATTGCCTCTGCTGGCGGAATATTTCAACAAGCCAGAATATGCGGATGGCGCAGTCATCAGCCCGGATGTGGGTCGAGCAGGTTTGGCGGGACGCTTTGCAGAGCAGGTCAACCTGCCCCTGGTGGTCATGCACAAGCGTCGCAAGGGTTTTTCCGAGACCGAGACGACCCATATAGTAGGTGACATTCGCGGCCGGCGACCGATCATTATCGATGATCTGATGGCCGGCGGGAGCGTGCTCAAACAGCTCGATGCCCTTTACAAGCAGGGCGCCCAGGGGAAAGCCTTCTTTGCCGTCACGCATGCAATCCTGCTGCCGACCGCGCTGGAGATCCTGGACCGCGACGATCGCATCGAGAAGATCGTCGTCACCGACACCGTCCCACTGCCGCCCGATAAACGCCATCCTAAGGTTGAAGTGATTACCGTCGCCCAGCTGCTGGCAGATATCATCAGCAGCATCCACCAGGGGAAAAGCATATCCAGCAAGATTGTCATGACGTAAAGCCTGACGAGGAGCAACTATGCAACCCAAACCCAGATACCGCTGGTTCATCGTCGCAATCTTCTTTACTTTTATGCTCCTGCATCAGACCGATAAGCTGCTCATCGGTCCGCTGACGACTCCCATCATGGAAACCTTCAATATCGATGAAGTGCAGATGGGTGCTTTATCCACCGGGGCACTCATCGTCGGGGCAATACTCTACCCGCTGTGGGGCTACCTGTACGACCGCTACGCACGCGCCAAGCTGCTGGCTCTGGCCTCCTTCATCTGGGGAGCCACAACCTGGCTCAGTGCCATTGCTCCATCCTACCCGTCTTTCCTGGTCACGCGCGCCTCCACCGGCATCGATGATTCAAGCTACCCCGGTCTGTACAGCCTCATCTCCGACTATTTTGGCCCCACGATGCGCGGCAAAGTCTACGGACTGCTGCAGATCAGCCAGCCGATGGGATATATGATCGGATTGATCATCGGCACATTGCTGAGCGGCGTCGTTGGCTGGCGCGGGATATTCTATATCACCGGCTCGCTGGGCTTGTTCCTGTCGGTGGTGATCTTTTTCAGCGTCAAAGAAGCGCCTCGCGGCCGCAGCGAGCCCGAAGTCGCCGGGCTGGAGCAAATCGGCATTTACCGCTTTGAACGGGAAAAGGCCCTGGCGCTGCTACGCAAGCGCAGCCTGTGGCTGCTCTTTGCGCAGGGCTTTGTGGGCGTCTTCCCCTGGAACACGATCACCTACTGGTTCTTCCGCTATCTGGAAACCGAGCGGGATTACTCGTCCACTGAAGTCCTGACCACCATGGCGCCTGCAATCCTGGTGCTTGCTTCGGGCTATTTCATCGGCGGCGCGCTGGGCGATTTTCTATTCAAACGCACGCCCCGCGGCCGGGTGATTATCGCCATGATCGGCGTGATCACTGGAGCAGTACTGCTGGCAATCACCATGAATGTCCCGGTTGCAAACCAGGGTTTCTTCATGGTCATGCTGCTGCTCACCGCGATGTTCATCCCGTTTGCCTCCGCCAATGTGGTCTCTACCGTATACGACATCACCTTGCCGGAAGTGCGCAGCACAGCCCTCTCGATCCAATACTTTATCGAAAACTTCGGCGCTGCCCTGGCCCCGCTGCTGGCGGGCTTTATTGCCCGGGCTTACGATCTGCACACCGCCATCCTGGTGATCTGCACGTCCACCTGGGTCATGGGCGCCATCTTCCTGGCCCTGACTGCATGGTTGGTTCCGAAGGACATCGCTGTTCTGCGAGGCCAGATGCGCGAGCGCGCTGAGAAGGAAAGGGCATCCCAGGGTGCCTGAGGCGGCGTCCACCCGGATAGCTGGACTGGAACGCAAGTGGTGGGTGCTGGTGGCGATTGGCGCCAGCACCTTCATGTCTGCCTTGGACACCAGCGTGATAAACACCGTCCTGCCGGTAGTGACGCGTGATTTTAACACCCAGGTTGCCACGGTAGAATGGACAGTGATCATCTACCTGCTGTTGGTGAGCGGGCTGCTGCCGGTTTTTGGACGCCTGGGCGACCTTCATGGCCACAAGCCGATCTTCATTTCGGGTTTTTTACTGTTCATATTCAGCTCAGTGCTGTGTGGTTTCGCTCCCAGTGTATGGATGCTGATCGCTGCGCGTGGCTTCCAGGCCCTGGGTGCGGCCATGCTGTCGGCCAACTCACCAGCCATACTGACCAAGAGCTTCCCTGCCAACCAGCGCGGGCAGGCGCTTGGTATGCAAGCCACCATGACCTACCTGGGCCTGACCGTTGGGCCGATCCTGGGCGGTTGGTTGACAGACCAATTAGGCTGGCGGACAGTGTTTTTCATCAACGTGCCGGTTGGGTTGTTAGCCCTGCTGTTGAGCCTGCGCTTTATCAAGCACGAAGCACCAGCCACGCGTACAGAGGGTTTCGACTGGTTCGGGGCGCTGGTTTTCATGGCAGGGCTTGTGGCGCTGCTGCTGGGGCTGAACCAGGGTCACAATTGGGGTTGGGGCTCGCCCGCCATCCTGGGACTGCTGGCGGCTTCGATCGCCTTATTGGCGCTGTTTATCTATATCGAGCGCCGCAGCCAATCCCCACTCATGGACCTGGGGCTGTTCAGGCGCGGTTTGTTTTCAGCTTCGATCAGCGCTGCGGTGCTGAACTATATCTGTGTATACAGCATCTTGTTCTTGATGCCATTTTACCTGATCGAGGGGCGCGGGTTCACGCCCTCCCAGACCGGCTTGCTTCTCAGCGCTCAGCCGTTGATCATGGCGATCGTTGCCCCCGCCAGCGGTACTCTCTCGGACCGCATCGGCATCCGCCTGCCCTGCTCGATTGGCATGCTTATCCTGGCATCTGGCTTGTTTTGGCTCTCCAGGCTGCCGCCTGCATCATCCACCCAGGAGATCGCCCTGGCGATGGCCGTTTGCGGCCTGGGCATCGGCATCTTTATCTCTCCCAACAACAGCGCTTTAATGGGCTCGGCACCGCACAACCGCCAGGGAATTGCCGCGGGATTGATGGCGACCGCCCGCAATGTCGGCATGGTGCTCGGAATTGGACTATCGGGGGCGATCTATACCACCGTGATAGCTCACAGCTATTCGGGCAGTGCCCAACCGATCTTCTCGGCAGTTTCAGCCGGGTTTTTAGCTGCCAGCATTGTGGCCTTGTTGGGTTTGCTGGTCTCGCTGGTGCGCGGGAATGTTAAAGCGCCATGATACCCACCACAAATATACCCGTCCAGAAGTCCCGGTCCCAATCATTCGGATGCTTGCAGTTAATATTGTTTGCCATCACCTGGATGTGGGTTTCTATTCTGACCCTCGGTCGTCTGGTCAGCCAACTCTTCGCCAGTGCAACCATAAATATTATCCCCGATGCAGCCTGGGTGGTCCTCCCGCTGATTCAGGGTCTGGCACTGACCTTGCCGCTGTTATTGATGGCATATTTTTGGCGCAAGACACCCTGGCAGAGCATCCTGCGCACCTGGTTGGCAGCCAGCATTTACGTGCTCCTGCTGGCGCCGGTCTCGCTCATCGACCCAACCGCCATGCAGGCGCATGCTCTGCTGACAATCATGCTCTCTCTGGTCTACCTGGCGCTGTTGTACACGTTTACCATGCGCTTCACCCCACCTGGCGAGGGACTTTATCACAGCTCACCCGGAGATTTGAACGAACCCGCTTCAAGTCCGGGATCTACCGGGGCGCACCCGGGCTATCGTTCCTTAATTTGGGGGCTGGTGCTGGCAGGAATCCCCCTGCTGGCATTGCCCTGGCTGGCCTGGGGAGCGCTGGGATCTGCACTGGATACGATCCTCATGGTCCTAGCGGGCCTGGCGCTTGGCTGGGTAATCGCTGTCACCGTCGATCGCTTGCTCATCCCCGGGCTGCGGACTGCCGGATATGGGTCTGTTGGCAGCTTTCTCCTGGGAGGATTCGCCGCCGGCACAGCCATCTTGATCTTTGCCAGCGGCCTGGGTTTCGCCCTGGGCGGCATCCAGCTACTGCTGGCTGTTTGCCTGCCGCCGTTGGGCTGGCTAGCACACGGTTTTTGGGAGCTGTACGGCACGCGGAATATGCCTACCGGGGCTCAGGCCGGCAAGCTGGCTCCCATATTCTCGTCTGCAAAACTGCCAGCTGCAGTATTGATCGGCCTGGCAGCAGCATTCCCTCTGGCGCTGATCGATCCCGATGAGTTGGCTTTGATCGTCAGCCTGGCCTCGGGCGAGATCCTGGTCTGGGCATTTGCAGCCGCAGGTATTTCTGCCGCCATTGCCCTCCTGCTTTCGGTACTTTTCCTCGCCTTCTTTATCATCTCACGTAGACACTCGGATCGGGTGATCGGCTCCAACCGGTGGATCCTGGCAGGCACGGCTGCTCTGATCTGGTCGGCAGCTGTTTATTTCTACCTAGTGGTTGGTCAGCCCGGTTTTCATGGCGAAGAGCTGTTTATCGTCCTTAAAAATCAGGCGGATTTGTCAGCCTCTGCACAATTCCAGGATCCGTTCGAGCAGCGCCAGTATGTATATGAAACGCTGGTGGCGCATGCCAACACCACCCAGGTAGATTTGCGCCGTCAGCTCGAGCTTTTTCATATCGAATACACTCCTTACTACCTGGTGAACGGGATTCGCCTGAGCGCCGGCGGTCCGCTGGTGAGCATGTTCCTTTCCACTTGGGATGAAGTCGATCAGGTGCTGACAATTCCCAGCCTGCGCCCCCTGCCGCAGGCGTTGCCGGTCAAGGCTGGAAATCATCCGCAGCCTGTCCAACCAGATTGGAATCTGACCATGATCCACGCCGACCAGGCGTGGGAGGATTTCGACGTGCGCGGTGATGGCATTATCATTGGGCAGTCCGACAGCGGTGTGCAGTGGGATCACCCCGAGCTGCTGGACTCCTACCGGGGATCAGATGGGCATCACGATTACACCTGGTTTGATCCGTGGTACGGCACGCGCCAGCCCACAGATGCCGGTGGACATGGAACGCACACGCTCGGCATTGTTCTTGGCAACCACACCGGTGTTGCCCCCGATGCGCAGTGGATCGCCTGCGCCAACCTGGCACGCAACCTGGGCAATCCGGGATTCTATCTGGACTGCATGCAGTTTATGCTGGCGCCGTTCCCCATCGGAGGAGATCCTTTCACAGATGGCGATCCGGCCCGCGGCGCGAACGTGTTGAACAACTCGTGGGGTTGTCCGGAGTATGAGGGCTGCTCACCGGATGTCCTACAGCCGGCAGCGGATGCGCTGACCGCGGCCGGCATCTTTGTCGTCGCTTCGGCTGGCAATGATGGTCCTTTTTGTTCTTCATTGAATATGCCCATCGCCATCTACGACTCGGTCATATCGGTTGCTGCCGCCGATTCCACGGAGAATTGGGCGTATTTCAGCAGCGTTGGACGGGCAGACGACGGTAGTCAGCCAGTTAAGCCGGATATCATGGCTCCCGGGGTGATGGTGGTGTCCTCCCTGCCCGGGAATAGCTACGGGCAGGAGAGCGGAACCTCCATGGCTGGTCCGCATGTGGCAGGCGTGGTAGCGCTGATGTGGTCCGCCAATCCCCGCCTGATCGGTGATATCGACCTTACCAGCCAGATTCTGCAAGCGACGGCTCAGCAGCCCTACACCGGGACGCTGCCGAATTGTCAAGGCGCAGCGGATCTCCCCAGCACCGCCATCGGCTACGGGATGGTCGATGCCTATGCTGCGGTCGAGGCCGCCTTACAGGATCCCTAATATTGGGCTACCCAGGTATTGATCTCGTGCTTTACGCATCCATCCCAGCCGTGAGATTACCTGACTGCCGTTCTATAAAACTGCCTGGCTTAATCCTTGCCACGTGGAGAAAGAACGTCTATACTTATCGCCATCCACCCATCGGGACACCACAAATATTATTTCCTATAGGTTATAAGTGCCTGACAGGCAATTCTATAAACCAGGAAACGCAAGGATATCAACCTCTTATGGTAAAAATCATCACCGACACCACTTCCTGTCTATCTAAAGATTATGCCCGCCAGCACGATATTCCTCTCATCCCGCAAATTGTTACCTTTGGAGAGGAATCCTTCTATGAGGGAATTGACATTGACAATGCTGGCTTTCTGGCCCGCCTGAAAACCTCATCGCACCTGCCAAAGACTGCCGCTCCGCCGCCCGAGCTGTTCACCAAGGAGTTCGAGCGTCTTGTACCGCTGGGCGAGCCAATCCTGTGCATCCACCCCTCGGCGGAGATCAGCGGCACAGTTCGCTCCGCAATCGTGGCTGCCCAGGATTTTCCTGCGGCAGATATCCGCGTCCTGGATACACGCCTGGTTGCCAGCCCTCTGGCAACCATGGTGCAGCTGGCCGTCGGCTGGGCGGAATCTGGCCTTGACGCCGATACCATCGAAGCGCGCCTGAAGAATATGACTCCACGCTGCCGGCTCTACTTTATGGTGGCAACCCTGGAGTACCTTGCCAAGGGCGGGCGCATCGGGGGCGCTTCCGCCTTGCTTGGCAGCGTGCTGCAGATCAAACCGATCCTCACCCTGCGGGACGGTAAGGTAGACCAATATGAGAAAGAGCGAACGCACAAACGGGCGGTTGCCCGGCTGAGCGAGATCGTTATGGAGCAGATCCCGCGCCGGGAAGAATCCTATCTCTCGGTGATGCATGCCGGAGTGCCCGAGGAGGGACGCCAGCTGGCGGATGAGCTAGGTAGGCAGCTGCAAATGCAGGACATCCCCGTCATGGATGTGCCGCCTGCCATCATCACCCACGGCGGCCCTGGTATTTTAGGAGCAGCGTTTTTCATCTAATAACCGCTTTAGTCTTCTTGAACATGTGGAGTGTAAGTGGTGGCTTCGCTACCACCTACACTCCACAGTTTTGTTTATGACATTCATCCAGCCACAGCCGGATGTCTGACACTATTGTGAAAATAATCCCAATGCTATCATATCCACAATTCAACTTATGTTTGTATGTGAATAAGTTATATAAGGATAATGCGATGGTCACTGATGCTTTGGTTCAAGAAATCACCCAACTGCATGCCGATGTTTGTTCAGCATTAGCTGATCCACGGCGGATATTGATCCTGTACGCGCTGGCTGAGCACCCAAGCAACGTCAGCGACATCGCTGCCCAGGTCAACATCAGCCAGCCGGCTGCCTCGCGTCATCTCAACATATTGCGTGAGCGCGGCATGGTTTCTTCCCAGCGCGATGGTCAGTCGGTGATCTACCAGCTCGCCGACGACCGGGTGATCCAGGCACTGGATCTGCTGCGCGCCATCCTCGCCGACAACTTGAAAGGTCGTGGTCAGCTGGCGCGTGCCGTCCTGGAGAGCCAATAATCTTCTTGAGCGATCTACTGCGTCCGATACCCCCCTCATTACACATTAGTTTCGGAGCCCAAATATGAAATCTCTGCTGATACTCGGTGCGGGGACCGCGGGAACGATGGTTGCCGCCCGTATGCGCCGGCTGCTCGACTCGGATGAGTGGCGCATCACCATCGTCGACCAGCATGAAGTGCACTACTACCAGCCTGGCTTCCTGTTCATCCCCTTCGGGATGTACAGTAAGAACGATGTGACGAAACCCAAGCGTGACTTCATCCCCGCCGGCGTCGAGCTGATCATGTCGCCCATCGACGCGATTGAAGCGGAGCACAACCGCGTCCGGCTGGCAAACGGTCGCACGCTGAACTACGATTTTTTGGTGATCGCCACCGGAGCGAAGATACACCCCGAAGAGACCCCCGGGCTGCAAGAGCATGAATGGCGCCGCTCGATCCACGATTTCTACACCATCGAAGGAGCCATCGCCCTTGCCCGCCATCTGCGCACCTGGCAGGGTGGTCGGCTGGTGGTGAACGTGGTAGAAAATCCGATCAAATGCCCCGTGGCGCCGCTTGAGTTCTTAATGCTGGCGGATTGGTACTTTCACGAGCAGGGGTTGCGCGATAAAGTCGAGCTTATTTACGCCACCCCCCTCTCCGGTGCATTCACCAAGCCGGTCGCTTCCCGCTATCTGGGCGAAATTATGGAGGCCAAAAATATCCGGGTCGTCCCCGATTTCATGATCGAGTACGTCGATCCAGATGCAAAAAAAATCGTCTCCTACGATGAACAGGAAGTTGAATATGACCTCCTGGTAAGCGTGCCGCTCAACAAAGGGGACGAAGCGATCGCCCGCTCCGGTATGGGAGATGAGCTGAACTACATCCCGGTCGATAAACACACCTTCCTGTCGCCCAAATTCCCCAATATCTTCGTCCTGGGCGACGCGGCTTCTATCCCCACCTCCAAGGCCGGCTCGGTAGCCCACTTCGCGGTTGATTGTTGGTCCGAGAATTTCTTGCGCTACATCGATGGTTTGGAGATTCTGCCCACTTTCGATGGTCACGCCAACTGCTTCATCGAATCGGGTTTTGGTAAAGGCTTGCTGATCGACTTCAATTACGATGTCGAGCCCCTGCCGGGTCATTATCCACTGCCAGGCATCGGTCCCTTCACCCTGCTGCAAGAATCCGAGGCCAACCACTGGGGTAAGCTGATGTTCCGCTGGATGTACTGGAATATCCTCCTCAAAGGCCAGGATATGCCTCTGCCGGCGCGCATGTACATGGCGGGCAAGTGGCCCGGTTAGGAGCCAGTCGTGGACCAGTCGCTCGTTGAACTAAACCAAAAGATCGATACCCTTACCGCCCAGGTAACGTACCTCACCCAGCAGGCGCAGGCAGCTGAGCGGCAGCGCCAGGAGCGCGCTGAGCTCGTGCAGGATCTGACCCCGATAGCCAATCAGGCCATCAGTCTGACTATCGAGCAGCTGGAAGAAGTGCAGGAGTATATCGACCTGAACGACCTGCTGCGACTTGCCAAGCGCCTGATGCGCAACGGGCGCAACTTTGACCAGCTGCTGGACCAGCTCGAGGCGGTCAAAGACTTGATCGATACAGTAGGTCCAATGACCGATGAAGTGTTCTACCAGGCCGTCAACACGCTCGCCGACCTGGAAGGCAAGGGCTACTTCGGCTTTGCACGCGGTGGGAAGCGCATTCTGGACAACGTAATTACCTCCTTTACTGAGCAGGATATCAACCGTCTGGGAGATAATATCGTCCTCATCTTGAACACCGTCAAAGATATGACCCAACCAGAGATCATGAGCTTTGTGCGCAACACGCTGCTGGTCGCTGAAGGAGAGATCGCCAAGCCGGTGGATATTTCTTACCGCGGCTTGCTGCGCCAGGTCCAGGATCCAGCCGTGCGCCGCGGGCTGGCGCTGACCATGCGCGTGCTGCATGTGATCGGCGCGCAAGCAGAACAATCGAATCAAACAAGCTGAACACCCAGCTCGTTTTTTAACACATTTCAGGAGAGAAACAAAATGGCTACACGTGATATTGCCGGCAAGACTGTCCAGGTGAACGACGAGGGCTTCATGACCAACCCGGACGAATGGGAGAAGAATATCGCCATCGAGATCGCCAAAGAAGAGGGCATCGTTGAGCTCACCCCGGCCCACTGGCAGGTGATTGAGTTCTGCCGCAAGAAAGCTGCTGAATCTGGCGCCGCACCCACTTTGCGCGCCATTACCACCGGCTCGGGCATCTCGACCAAGGATCTGTTCACTCTGTTCCCCAAAGGCCCCGCCAAGAAAGTGGCCAAGATCTCCGGGCTCGGCAAGCCGGAAGGCTGTGTTTAATCTATCAATAGAAATTGGAGAAAATCAATGACCGACGAAACACGCAAGATAGCCTTCATCTGCTCGAAAGGCACCCTGGATATGGCTTACCCGGCGCTGATAATGGGCTGGGCTGCCCTGGGCAACGGTATCGATGTGACCATTTTCTTCACCTTTTGGGGAATGGATATCATCAATAAGGCGCGCGTTGACCACCTGGAGATCGCCCCAGTGGCTAACACCAGCATGAAGATGAGCATGATGGGCGTGGATACCGGCAACCTGGGCATCCCCAATCTCATGGGTGTCCTGCCCGGCATGACTGCCTTTGCCACCAGCCTGATGAAATCCAAGATGAACAAGCTGGAGGTGCCGCCGGTGCGCGAATACCTCCAGATGTTAGTGGATGCCGGCGCCAAGCTGTATGCCTGCAAGATGTCGGTGGACATGATGGACCTGAAGATGGAAGACTTTGTGGATGGCGTGATCGATATCGTCACCGCTGGCGATTTTATCGATATGACCGATGGCGCTCAAATCATCTTCGTTTGAGCACAAATAGTAATACCCTGGGCAGGCTTTGTGCTTTCCCCACTTACCCTGTCAACTTCGCAGGAGGATCCCTGGGACTACCAACGCTCAACGATGGCACATCGCGCCAAACACCACAGCCTCTCAGCCTGTCATCGACCATTGCTGCTCATCGCCCTCCGGAACAGCCGATGCTGTCCTACCGATGATCGTTGATGCTCATTCCATCTTACTGGTGAGGATTGTGGTGCACCGTTGCCACATTGCTGCTCAAGACGATCTCACCGCCGCACGCTGAAAATCGCTGCTGCTGACGTTCACCTCCTAAAACCTCATACTAGGGATCTTTGCGAGTTGGTCCTACATCGCAGCCTCTCCCCGGTCTTTCCGGGGAGAGGATTCTTTATGAGTACAAAATAAGTGGTGACACTTGTCATATAGGCATGTGACATCCTTCACTAAAAGGACACCCATACCCATGATTAGAATTAGACTAATTCATGTATGCGTATTTTTGAATACATAAAAATGCAAACCAAAAATAATCTAGTCCAAATTTTACAGGAAATCAACTCGCTGCATGCTGGGATTTGCTCGGCATTAGCCGATCCAAGCCGCATCCTGATCTTATACACGCTTGCCACTGGCAGCTACAACGTGAGCGATCTGGCTGCTGAAGTTGGTCTCAGCCAACCTGCCGCCTCACGCCATTTGAAAATCTTGCGTGAGCATGGTCTTGTGTATCCGGAACGCCAGGGAGCCAGCGTCAATTACCAGCTGGCCGATCCAAGGCTGATCGATGCCCTGGACATTCTGCGCGCCGTACTGCACAACTGGCTCGCCCATAAAGCCAGCATCCTCAACGAGGTCACATCCCTATGAAGCTCAGAAAATATTCCTGGTTGCTTGGGTTGGTCGTAACCCTGGCGGTAATTATCGTACCGCTGGTAATCTTTTGGCCGAGGGATACCAGCGCGGCTGATCCGGTGATCAGAGACCCCCAGGCAGGTCTTCCGCTGCGCAGCCAGCACACCGACCACACCCACATCATCACAGGCCCATTCGAAAGCGGACAAGATGTCACCTTTGCCTGCCTGGAATGCCACCCAGACTCCGCCTCGCAGATCATGGGTACCACCCACTGGACCTGGGAGAGCGAGCCTTTTGATGTCTCCTGGCGCGACGAACCAGTGACCATCGGCAAGATCAACCAGATCAACAACTTCTGCATCAGCAGCCAGGGCAACCAGAAGAAATGTATGACCTGTCACGTTGGTTACGGATGGGAGGAAGATGGGCAATATGATTTCTCCCAAGCCGAAAATGTCGATTGCCTGGTCTGCCATGCCGATACCAACACCTACGCCAAGGGCGATTACGGCGAACCGGTTGAGGGAGTGGATTTGGCGGCTGCCGCGCAGAGTGTGCGCAGCCCCACCCGTGATAACTGCGGTATGTGTCATTTCGATGGGGGCGGCGGTAACAACGTCAAGCACGGCGACCTGGACGAGAGTCTGAAATTCCCATCAGAGTCTCTGGATATCCATATGGGACGGGAAGACTTTATATGCACAGATTGCCACCGTACGACTGACCACGTCATAAAGGGTAGACTTATCGTCGATAACTATAAGGTCGATCCATCTGAGCAGGTAGCCTGCACCGATTGCCACTCAGAAGAGCTTCACGATGACGACCGGCTGAACGCGCACGTACAGAGTATCGCCTGCCAGACCTGCCACATCCCGGCGATTGCCCTGGAAGATCCAACCAAGGTCTATTGGGACTGGTCGACTTCCGGTCAGGATCTACCCGAAGACCACTTTACCTACCTGAAAATCAAGGGCACGTTCGTCTACGAAAAGGATTACCAACCCCAATATAAGTGGTTCAACGGGAATCTGGATTATCGCTACCTCGTTGGCGACACAATCGATCCATCACAACCGACCATGATCAATCTGCCAGCGGGAGAGATCAGCGATCCCCAGGCGCGCATCTTCCCCTTCAAAGTGCACGTCGCCAACCAGCCCTACGATGCGGTAAACAATTACCTGCTCCAGCCGATCACCGCCGGCGAAAATGGCTATTGGACAAATTTCGATTGGGACAATGCCTTCACGCTGGCAGAAGAAATCACAGGCCTGGAATACAGTGGAGAATACGGCTTCGCAGAGACCTGGATGTTCTGGCCGACCACGCACATGGTGCAGCCCAAGGAAGACGCCTTGCAGTGCAACGACTGCCACTCGCTTGAAGGACGCCTGGACTGGACTGCTCTTGGCTATCCGGGTGATCCTCTGGAATGGGGCGGACGCCTTTCAAAATAAGCTAGGTCAAAATCGTCTATGCGCAAAACTCAAAAAACTGACATCTCGAAAAAACACCGTTGGTTGGGTGGTTTGCTGCTGGCAGCCTTGCTGATTGCCGGAGCTGCCTGGGCTGGGCAAATCGTTCTAGCGCGCTCGTCTGCTGCTAATGCCGCCCAAGTATCCCCTCTGCACCCCACCTTTGCATTGTTGGATGCCGGTGGACAACCGGTGGTTGAAAGCGGCAATCCGGTTTCGACCATACAAACCTGCGGATCGTGCCACGACACACAATTTATCGCCAGTCACAGCAGCCATACGTCCGCCGGCCTGGATGAGTTAACCGCGCCCGGCGAGACCGCCAGCCAGCGCGCCTGGGATATCAGCTCTGGCTATTTCGGCCGGTGGGACCCTATCACCTACCGGTACCTTTCCCCTGAAGGGGATGAGCGTATCGACTTAGGCACCGCCGCCTGGATCATGGAGTACGGCTCCAGGCATGCCGGTGGTGGTCCAGCGACGACCAGCCGGGATGGGCAGCCGCTCGACCAGTTGATCTATTCATCTACCAGCCCAGAGACGAATATCGTTGACCCAGCCACCGGCGAGCTGACCCCTTGGGATTGGCCTGAGTCGGGCACGGTCGAGATGAACTGTTTTCTCTGCCATACACCTGATCCTGACAACGGGGCCCGCACACAGGCGCTGGAGGTGGGTGATTTCAAATGGGCGAGCACAGCAACGCTGTTGGGCACCGGTATCGTCGAGCAGGCAGGTGATGGCTACCAGTGGGTCGCCGATGCCTTTCAGGCGGATGGCGAGCTGAAACCCGAGCTGGTTACTATCCAGGACCCAACCAACCAGAACTGCGGGCTGTGCCATGGATTGGTTCACGACGAAACAGATGAACCGCTGGTCCTTACCGGCTGCAGCGCTGGGATCGACCGCACCGGGACCTCCGGTCAGATCCTATCGCCGGAGCGCATCTCCGAATCCGGCACCAACCTGGCGGGCAAAGGGACCCTGGACTACCCCTGGGACATCCATGCCGAGCGCCAGGTGAGCTGCACAGACTGTCATTATTCGCTCAACAATCCAGTCTATTACCAGGAAACTGACGACTCGCGCCCTGATCATCTGAGCTTTGATCCCCGCCGCCTGGAGATTTCCGAATACCTGCTCAAGCCGCTGCATCAATTTGCAGGCAGTCAGAGTGCGCAGGGTACGCTCGCCTCCGATACTGCTGATACAATGCGCAGCTGCGATACCTGTCACAACATCCAGGCGACTCACAACTGGCTTCCGTACAAAGAGCGCCACATGGATACTGTGAGCTGTGAGACCTGTCACGTACCGAAGATGAATTCAACCGCATACCAGCAGTATGACTGGACGATTATAAAGCCGGATAATACCCCACAATCCGAATGCCGGGGTATCGATGGCCCCAATGGAGCCATCTCCTCGCTTATTTCCGGGTTTGAGCCGGCCCTGCTGCCGCGCATTAAAGGTGAGGCCAGTAGCCAGATCGCTCCCTACAACCTGGTCACCTCCTGGTATTGGGTATCCGGCGATCCCGAACGGCCTGTCCGGCTGCAGGATTTGAGCCGCGCCTTCTTGGATGGCGAAACCTATCACGCTGATATCGTCACCACCTTCGACCAGGATGGCGATAGGAAGCTGGGTGCAGAGGAATTGGTGATTGACAGCCCTGAGAAGGAGACCGTTGTTGCCAGCCATCTGGAGGGCCTGGGATTGGAGAATCCACATATCAAGGGCGAGATTCAACCCTACAGCATTAACCACAACATCGTTGCCGGTGATTGGGCTACGCGCGACTGCCAGACCTGCCACAACGGAGATTCCCGCCTTTCTCAGCCGTTCAAGCTGGCCTCTTACATCCCCGGTGGTGTCCTGCCCGAATTTGTCAAAGACAGCGGCGCGGCTGCTGCCGGCGAGGTTTATCGGAACGAGCGCGGCGAGCTGTACTACCAACCCGATACAGGTGATGCCGATCTGTACATCCTCGGTCACAACCGCGTTGCGTGGGTAGACCTGCTCGGCTCTCTGATGTTCGCCGGCGTGCTGCTAGGCGTTGGAGCGCATGGTACGTTGCGCTATCTTGCAGCTGCACGCCGGCCTCGCCACGCACCGGAGATCGAGCGCGTGTACATGTATACCATTTACGAGCGCTTCTGGCACTGGCTGCAGACTTTCACCATCTTGGGCCTGCTGTTCACAGGGCTGGTGATCCACAAACCGGATACCTTCGGAATATTCAGCTTCCGGGGCATTGTGATCGTTCACAATATTCTTGCCGCTATCCTGCTGATCAATGCCTTCCTCTCGCTTTTCTACCATTTAGCCAGCGGCGAGATCAAACAGTTTGTCCCGCGCCCGTATGGCTTCATAGATGACGCCATCGCCCAGGCGCTGTTCTACCTGCGCGGCATCTTCAGGGGCGAGCCGCATCCTTTCCAAAAGACGCCCAGGAAGAAATTAAATCCCTTGCAGCAGATCACCTACTTCGCCATCCTAAACGTCCTGCTGCCGCTCCAGGTGATCACTGGCGCCCTGATGTGGGGCGCACAGCGCTGGCCGGATCTGGCTGCCAGACTGGGAGGGCTGCCTTTCCTGGCGCCTTTCCACACCCTGATTGCCTGGTCTTTCGCTGCTTTCATCGTGATGCACGTGTATTTGACTACCACCGGTCACGCCGCTTTCGCCGGCATCAGGTCCATGATGGTTGGCTGGGACGAGCTGGAAGCGCCCCAAACGCCAGCCCAGGAGGAAACACCTGCATGAGTACAATTTCCGAAATCCCAAACCAGGGACGACCATCCAGCCTTAAGCGCAGCTTTGCCCTTCCCAAAATCCTCACCCGCCGGGAGACGAAACCCTACGTCCACCCCTATCTGGGCGGCACCCTATTAGGTATCGTCCTGTTTCTGGCATTTTTCATCACCGGAAATGGTCTGGGAGCTTCTGGGGGGCTGAACCGCATCCTGGTCTATGTTGAAGATCGGATCGCCCCGGATCACATCGACCAGGTGCCGTACTTGATTACCATGGCAGGTGGAGAGCTCAATCCATTGGATAACTGGATAGTCCCACTGGTAGCTGGTACCCTGATCGGCGGCTTCGTTGCCGGATGGATGCATGGGCGCCTCAAGGTAGAGACCGGTAAGGGGCCAAATATCTCCACTCGTTCCCGCTGGCTGTTTGCCTTCATCGGCGGCTCGTTCATGGGCTTTGGTGCCCGTATGGCACGCGGCTGCACCTCCGGGCAGGCGCTTTCTGGCGGAGCCACCCTCTCTCTCGGCAGCTGGGCATTCATGTTCGCTGTCTTCGGCGGGGCATATGCCCTGGCATACTTCGTCCGCAAGTTGTGGAACTAGGAGAGGAGGAATTAGATGGCTCCCTTCCCACTGGCACTAACAGATATATTTACCAAGTTCGGAGTTTACCTGATCTACGGCTTGATTGGTTTTTCCTTTGGCTATGTCTTGGAGATCTCCGGCTTTGGCTATTCGCCCAAGCTGGCAGCCCAGTTCTACTTCAAGGATTTAACCGTTCTTAAAGTCATGTTTACGGCCATAATTGTCGCCATGGTGCTGATCTTTGGCGCCACAGCCGTGGGCTTATTGGATTACAACCTGATCTACGTCAACACCACCTATCTATGGCCAGGTATTCTCGGTGGGCTGATCATGGGGGTGGGTTTTATCGTTGGAGGTTTCTGTCCCGGGACTTCGTTGGTGGCAGTATCGACGTTCAAAATCGACGGCATTTTATTTTCTTTGGGCGTCCTGTTTGGCATTTTTACTTTTGGCGAGACTGTCAGCCTGTTCGAAGATTTTTGGCACTCGTCATACATGGGGCGTCTGACCGTCCAGGACTGGCTGGGTCTGCCTGCCGGGATTGTGGTGGTGCTGGTGGTGCTGATGGCACTGTTCATGTTCTGGGGTGGCGAGCAGCTCGAGCGCATCATCGGTAAGCGCGATCTGAAGGTAGAGCCCCGCATCCGTTTTGCCGGTGCGGGAGCCTTGCTGGTCCTGGCCCTTGTGGTCGCATTCATCGGGCAACCAACGAATGCAGACCGCTGGAACGGCATCGCAGCTGAGAAGAACGCCCAGCTTGAGGAGCGCCAGGTGCAGATCCATCCCGGTGAGCTGCTTACACTAATGCATGACCGGTCTTTGAACCTGCTCATGTTGGATGTACGTCCGGAAGCGGATTACAACCTGTTCCATATCGAGAACGCCCGACAGGTCGATCCGGGTGAAGCGGTTTCAATGGTATCGGACCTGCACATGGAAGCAGCCAACACCGTGATCGTGGTCATGAGCAACGATGAGACGACCGCCACTGAATCCTGGAAGACTCTCGTGGCGGAGAGCCTGCCGAATGTGTACATCCTGGAGGGCGGCATCAATAACTGGCTGGCGACTTTCGCAAGCTTAGAAGACAGCCTGCAGCCGATCAGCGCTGCCGGGGATGAAGACCTGCGTTATCACTTCTCGGCCGCGCTTGGGGATGCCTACCCGGCTGCCGATCCTGATCCGGAACATTATGAATTAGAGTTCGTCCCAAAAGTACAACTGCAGACCAAGCGCGGACCTTCCAGCGGTGGCTGCGGTTAATCCCCAGAGTTTCAGGAGTTTACCATGCCGATCTACGAGTTTATCTGTGAAGAATGCGGTGAAATGTTCGAAGAGCTGGTGCGCAGCGCGTCGGATACCCAGGGTGTGATCTGCCCTGCCTGCCAGGGAGAACAGGTAAAGAAACGCATATCGATCATCGGTTCCATGTTTTCCGCAGGAAAAACCGGGGCGTCCTGGAGCGCTCCTTCCTGCAACACTGGCAGCGTCTGAGGCGGGTAGCAGCAGCCCAGCCGTGTGCTCGGCGTTATCGATGATACAACACCAGGGCTGTCGGCAAACCGGCCCTGGTGTTTTCGTCACCCATCTATCGAATTCGATATTTCTTATCTCCGATTGATTACCGGACACTTTTCGGATCCAGTAGGGTAAACGAAACAGGTATAGGC
>CAZGIX010000073.1:0-20669 GCA_964525785.1 uncultured Anaerolineaceae bacterium | reverse complement strand
GCCGCTCAAGCCACACAACCCAAACCTACAACATTTGAGTGCACCCCTGGTCTGAGGTATACTGTCGCTGACCAGGAGGGCCGATGGAATTAACTCTCACCATCCAACCAATGGGGTATAACGATCTGATCTTTGCGGCCGGATGCACCGCTGGTGAAGGTTGGGCTAGCGAGACGTATGCCGAGTTCGAGGGCTTCTACAGGCATGATCCGCAAGGCTGCCTGATCGCCCGCCAGGGAGAGGAGCCGGTCGGCATCTGCATTGCCACGCCCTACATTCACAGCGGGTTCGTCGGCGAGCTGATCGTCAGCCCGCAGGCGCGCGGGCGCGGGATCGGGGCAGCGCTGCTCGACCACGCGGTTGCCTATCTGAAGGAACGCGGCGCCCGGACGGTATACCTGGATGGGGTGGTGCCTGCCGTCCCGCTCTACGAGCGCCATGGCTTCCGCAAGATCTGCCGCTCGCTACGTTTTTCAGGACATCTCCCCGGGCAGCTGTCTCCACTGGTGCAGCCTATGCTGGCGCGCCATTTGCCGGAAATATGCAGACTGGACCAGCAGGCTTTTGGAGACGAGCGCGGCACTTTCCTGGAAAGGCACTGGCAGCGCTACCCGGATTTGTGCAAAGTGCTGGTCGAAGATGGCGTGCTGCGCGGTTATATCACTGGCAGGCGCGGGGATGGATATGTGGCCGTCGGACCGTGGGTAGCCGCAGAGATCAGCGACCCTCTGCCGCTCTTAGAAGGCCTGGCGTTAGAGGCGGGTGAGGCGCTGCTCAGCATCGGCATGCTGGAAAGCAATCCCCGGGCGGTGGAAATCGCCCGCCGGTTGGGGCTAAGTGAGCGCCTGGATAGCCCCTGGCGCATGGCCCTCGGCCCGGACGATGATCTGGGACGCTCGCCTCAATGCCTGGCAGTGGGGACGGCGGCAAAGGGCTGAAGGCCAGCGTACTCCCCAGAACCAACAAGAGGCCGGAAATCCGGCCTCCTATCGTCGCTCTTTTATGAAATGAACTTTCGTTCTGCTCTAATCGCCGTCTACCGGGCTGGCTGCCAGGGTCGGCGTCCCCGACGCATTCCCTGGGCTGGCGGTCTGGCCGCGCCCATCTTCCAGGTTCATGGCTGCCGGGATGAAGTAGCCAATCACGCCCATCAGCGCCGTGACGATCCCTCCGACCACGAACCAGATCTGCACCCCGAAGGTATCCGCAACCGGGCCGGCGATGACCAGCCCTAGCGGCGACATCGCTCCGGCAACGCTGTTCATCAATGTCAATACCCTGCCCTGCATCTCGGGCGCCACAACCGCCTGAACAACCGCCATCAGCGGACCGTTGGTGATGGGCATGAAGAACCCCACGACGAACATGGCGGCAACAGCCAGGGAATACCCGGATGGCGGGGTAAAGCCAACCAGCAGGCTGCCCAGGCCCATCCCCAATAAGCCCACCAGCGAGGTGGCGATGCGCCGCTTGAACCCGCCCCACACCCCCAGGAACAGGCCGCCGGCAATCACGCCGACCCCGAGGGTTGACTCAAGCCCGGCTAGCTGGATCGCCTGCCCCCCGAAGTGCTCCGTCACCAGCAGGGGCAACATGGCAAAGCTCGGGGTAAGCAGGAAGTTGATCAAAGTAGCCATAATGCCAATGATCACCAGGCCGGGCCAGCCGAAGGCATAGCGCAGACCCAGGCGGAAATCTTCCCACAGGCTGGTCTTGCTGGCAGCAGATGCAGAACGGTCGACCTCCGGCTGCGGTACAGGGATGAAAAACAGCGGCAAGATTGCCATCAGCGCCGTGCCTACATCGATAAACAGCACCCCCTGGACCGGCATTATGTCCAACAGCAGCGCGCCCAACGGGGCCGAGGCGATGTTCATACCGCCCTGCAGCATCTGGTGCAGACCTTGAATGCGCGCCAGGTGTTCCTTGGGCACCATCA
Organism: uncultured Anaerolineaceae bacterium; assembly: GCA_964525785.1. Taxonomy (GTDB): domain Bacteria; phylum Chloroflexota; class Anaerolineae; order Anaerolineales; family UBA4823; genus JAQBDA01. The sequence goes on along the minus strand of CAZGIX010000073.1, from coordinate 18,730 downwards.
GGGACGTGGAGGCCTGCATCGCCGGCCAGTGGAAGCCGCCCGCCGTGGAGCGGATGAACATCAGCACGTAAACGTGCCAGATCTCTACCCGCCCGCTGATGAACAGGAATGCCAGCAGCAGGGTCGCCAGGGCGATGGTGCTGTCAGCCACGATCATGATCATGCGCCGGTTCCACCGATCCACCAGGGCGCCGATGGGTGGGCCCAGGAGTACCTGGGGCAGCAGCCCGGCCAGGGAAGCCGTCGCCAGCACGGTGCCTGATCCGGTGGATTTCGTCAGCCACCAGATCAGGGCAAACTGGACCAGCTGGCTGCCCAGCAGTGAAAAGGCCTGCCCGCCCCATATCGTGAAAAAGCGCGGCGCCCAGCGTGCAGGTTTGCTTGCCTCAACAGTTTCTTCCATTTCTGCCATTCTCCTTTTAGCAACACCAGTAACGCTTGTCAAATCCATAAACCGGATTTATTTTTCCTGCAAATTTCCTGGCGTATTTTCAATATTATATTTGAAATATTAATATTGTCAATACATAATTTTCAGTATATTGAATACCTTATTAAATATTATAGAAATTACGCAGTTCAGGAGAAAAGTGTGGGTGTTTTCGTGTGAAAGCTGCTGCCCAGTTCAGCGAAATCAGCCCCGGTCGACCTTGCAAGGCGTGATAAGATTCTGTCTGGAGGAACAGCATCATGGTCATGCCAGTAATCCAATACGCGCCGGAGACCTGCGCCTGGTGTGCGGGCACCGGGAAATTTGGCGAATTCAAGGACGTTTGCCTGGTGTGCGGCGGACTGGGCAGCTTGCTGGTGGCTCAACCTCCCCGCAAGTGCCCGTGGTGTGATGGCACCGGCGTGGATGAATCCAGCGATTATTCCGACCGCTGTAAAATGTGCGGCGGGACGGGCTGGTCACACGTATTTAAACAGGCGCACTAGCTCATCCGCCGACGAACTTGGTCTTATAGCCCAGGGTGCGCAGCTTGGCTGCGACCTTATCGCGGTGGTCGCCCTGGATTTCAATGGCGTCATCTTTGACCGTGCCACCGCTCCCACAGTGCTGCTTGAGCTGGCGCGCCAGCGCCTGCAGGTCATCCGCTGTGAGCTGCAGATCGCGGATCACGGTCACCGTTTTGCCGCCGCGGCCCTTGCGGTCTCTCGAGATGGCAGCCGTCTGCTGCGGAGGAGGCAGGCTTTTGGGTTTCCGGCAGCGGCAGGGGTAGCTGCCGCAGCGCGGGCAGCGTTTGGCGAAATCCGGGTCCGTCGAGTAGACGGTGGGGCGGTCATCGATCGGCATGGGCAATCTCTTTCTGCATCAGCAGGTGCAGGCCCATTTTACCCCATCGCTGGAGCAAAGAGACGCCCTTGGAATTTTCGGTAGTGTATCTATTGTTCAGGAATTACGTGCAAAACCAGGCCAGCCTGACGTCATTTCGAACGCAGTGAGAAATCCCTGTAGCGATAGATGCTTTATCCCTACCGGCAGGGTTACCAGGAACAAGGGCTCAGGGATTCCTCGACCCTGCAAAGAGCGCAGGATCTCGGAAAGACATGCGTGCGCCGGAAACAGCGGATGTAATTTCCTGAAAGAAGGATACACAATCGAATTTTCAGCGATTGGTTTCGCCAGAAAATTCACCAAAAGTCAATGTTGACTCCAGCAGACGATATTATTTATACTATGTGCATGGGGGTGTGACCTTTTTGCACCCCGCCCGGGGGAACGGGTGGTAGAGGATATTGGAGGTGAACCGTGACCGAACACAGCCAGGTCCGTTCAGCGATCGATGCAAACAAAGCCAGCCTGATGAACCGGGAGAATGTCGTCGGTGTCGGTCTGGGAGAGAAAGAATCCAATGGGCAGAAAACCGGTGAGCTGAGCCTGGTTGTCCTGGTGCGCCGTAAGGTGCCCTTGGTCGGTCTGGACCCAAAGGCGGTGGTGCCCAAACAGATCGACGGCGTGAAAACCGATGTGGTCGAGGTGGGCGACCTGCGCGCTTTCCAGGCCCGCACCGATCGCTGGCGTCCGGCGCCGGGCGGGGTAAGCCTGGGACATTATAAGATCACTGCCGGCACCTTCGGAGCGGTGGTGCGTGACCGGGCAACCGGAGACCGCCTGCTGCTTTCCAACAACCATGTGCTCGCCAACAGCAATGACGCTGCGCCCGGCGACTCGATCTTACAACCCGGTCCGGCGGATGGCGGGCGGGACGGCCCGGATACCATCGCCCGCCTGGAGCGCTTCTGCCCCATCCAGTTCAGCGTCGAACCGGGCTCCTGCGGCGTCGCCCAGGCGATAGCCGATATCAGCAATGCCCTGGCAGGTCTGGTTGGCTCTCAGCACCGCCTGGAGTCCATCCGCGCCAACCCGCAGGCTGCCAATACGGTCGATGCAGCGGTTGCCCGGCCCCTGGATGGCCGCGACATCCTGGACGAGATCCTGGAGATCGGTACGGTGAGCGGCACCGTGGCGGCTGCCCTGGGAATGCAGGTGCGCAAATCCGGGCGCACGACCGGCCTGACCACCGGCGAGATCACCGTCCTGGATGCCACTGTCAGTGTGAGCTACGGTCCCGGGCGGCTGGTGACTTTTGAAAACCAGATCATCGCTGGGCCGATGTCCCAGGGCGGCGACTCTGGCTCCCTGGTCGTGGCAGCTGATTCGCTGCAGGCAGTCGGCCTGCTGTTCGCCGGTTCCGACCAGAGCACCATCTTCAACCCGATCCAGATGGTGTTAGACTGCCTGGGAGTGGATATATGAGCGACCTTAGTTCGGAAGAATCAGCCCGCCAGATGGCTACCGAACGAGCTCTGGCGGTCAAGCGCGCTTATACCGAACAATTGATGTCTAAGGCCAACGTGGTCGGGGTTGGCGTTGGATTCTGCCAGAAAGGCGGCGAGCGCACCGGTCAGGTGGGACTGGTGGTGATGGTCAGCCAAAAGCTTCCTCGGGCGCAGCTCAGTCCCGCCGACCTGATCCCCAGAGAGATCGAAGGCGTGCCCGTAGATGTCCAGGAGGTTGGCGAAATCAGAGCATTTTAATCAGGACAACACCCTCAACCGAATGTGCCTTTAAATCGGTCAGCGGACCAATTGCTGTTCTCTAATCTCCATTCTCAATTCTCGCCTCAAAAAAGGAGCATATCATGGGCGAAAGTGTGTACAAATTAATTGAGCTGATTGGCACCAGCAGCGAATCGTGGGAGAAAGCAGCCGCCAACGCGGTCGAAACCGCCTCGAAAACCCTGAAAGATCTGCGCATTGCCGAGATCACGCAGCTTGACCTGCAGATTGAGGATGGCGAGGTGCTCGCTTACCGGGCCAAGGTAAAACTGTCCTTCAAGTACCACGCCGACGAAGACTGATCGAAATCGCTACGCTTGCCTGCGGCCGGGCTGCTGCGCCTGAATTACTGAAAAGGCGCAGCAGCCCGGCCCATCTGGCAGAGAAAGCAGCCAGTATGGATATCGGCATCTACCGCCAGCTTTTAGAACAGTACGTGCGTGAAGCCGTACAGAACAGCGATGGGACGCGCGCCGGGATCCTTGAGTATTTAAGCTCGATCAAGGTGTCCGGTCCGCTTGTGCGCAATAAGGTTGAGAGACAAACCGCCCTCAAAGAAGCCATCAAAGCCTTCGAGGAGCACCGCCACTGGCCCCTGGAGATCATCTTCTCGCATCTTGGGGTGGAGATCAAGAAACCCGGCTAGCCCTGCCCTATCCAGCTCACGAAAATTGCAACTTTAGCGCCTCACCTGCGTATACAGTACAGGATGGCTGGTGAAACGCTGCCGCCGCCTATCCTCTAACAGAAAACAGGCAGCAGTGGAGGTGGCTGGAATGGGTGTGATCAAATTTTTCATCGATCTGGTCCTGGGCATCGTGGGGCTGGTAGTCAGCCTGGTGGTCGGGGTGATCGGGCTGGTGCTTGGGCTGGGGTGCACGGTTGTCGGTTTGGTGGTGGGCGGTGTAGTGCTGCTCTTGCTGCTGGCACCGCTGGTGCTGCTGCTGATGCTGTTCCTGTAAGCCTGCCTTGCCGGGATAGGGTCGAGTGGGTGCTCCTCTCCCATTCGACCCTGTTTTTTTAAATAGCGATTGACAAAATCACTCTTTCGGATTAAATTAGAGTTATCTGACCGGGATAATCTAGAATGGGGTTTTTTATCATCGGTGTCCATCTACACAATCTAAAGGAGTGACTATGAATCGACAAGTACGTTTCCGCTATGCGGCTGTGCCTTTGTTGGCCGTTTTGCTGCTACCCTTCCTGCTTTCAGCGGCAGGACAACCCGGTTTCCGCACCAGCCAGCCCGCCATGTTGCAGGCGACCGCCCCCGGCAGCGCGGTGACGCCGATCATTTCGGTCGGTGATGTGCTGCCCAACGGCTACCGGTTCGAGGCGATCCCGGACGGCATCGGTGTGACACCGAACGGCAACGGCACGCTGGACGTATTCGTCTCCCACGAGACGTCCTTGGTGCCGTTTCCCTTTAATTCAAACATTGCCGCCTGTACTGAGGCAACCTGTCAGTCAGATTTCGACAATGCCCAGGTCAGCAAGCTGCGCCTACACCAGAAATCCATGGGCGTGATGCAGGGCTGGATCATGGTCGGCAGCGATCAGAACTACCAGCGCTTCTGCTCCGCCTCTATCGCTGGTGAAGAAGCCGGCTTCAAGCATCCCATCTTCTTCGGCAACGAGGAAGCCACCGACTTCGTCTCGCCCCCACCGCTGCTCGCCTGGCCGCCCGATCCCAACAACCAGCGCCAGGCCGGGCTGGTGGTGGCGCTGGATACCGTGAACGGTAAGACCTATGAGCTGTACGGGCTGGGACGCCTGAACCACGAGAACACTGTGGTCATTCCTGGCTACGAACAGGTGGTAGCCTTGACCGGCGATGACACCTTCAGCGCGCCCTCGGCGCAGCTCTATATGTACCTGGCAAGCTCCCCCGACGATTTCCTGGCGGATAACGGCAGCCTGTATGGCTTTGTATCCGACAACCCGGCTGTCAATGACTACGGCGATCTCACCGTTGGCGATTCAGTCAGCGGCCACTTCCTCCCCGTGCCGCGCGACATCGCCGTCGGTGACCAGAACGGACTGGAGAATTGGTCGAATGCTAACAACGTCTTCCAGTTCATCCGTGTCGAGGATATCGCCTTTGACAAGAACAACAACCATATCGTCTACCTGGCGGATACCGGCGAGCCGCGCGCCATCCCAGACCCAACCACCGGGCGCCTGCGACGCGGCCCCAGCGACACCCAGGGTCTCTACCCCAACGGACGCATCTTCAAGCTGGTGCTCAACGACCAGGATCCTACAATAGTAGACAGCCTCTCGATCCTGATCAACGCTGACGCAGGCGACTACAACAACCCGGCCTCCCTGCATAACCCGGATAACCTGGACACCAGCGCAAACAGCCTGATGATCCAGGAAGACCCGGGCAGCCATAACGGCTATGCCCCAGGAGCCGGCCCTAACGCCCGTGTCTGGCGCTATGACCTGGCGAGCGGGAGTCTCAGCGTGGCTGCTGAGGTAGACCAGTCGACGTTACCTGGCGCCAGAGCTGGCACCTGGGAGTCGTCCGGCATTCTGGATGTCTCCGAGTATTTCGGCCCCGGCGCCTGGCTGGTCAACGTCCAGGCCCATGGCCTGTTCGTGGAAACAGAAACGCGCACGGTTACGCTTCCAAACGGAGCTTCAGGGCCTGTATTCTTCAAACGTGAAGCCGGGCAGCTCCTGCTGCTGGTTATACCGGGCTCTTGACGAATTCTCCAGAGGTGTTCTGCGGTGTATCTCACCGCAGAACTCCTCAATTTTTTTCCACTCCCCAAGGATGCTGGCGAGGCTCAAGGTGTCCACTATTCCCTGGGGCTGGTGCGCTGATATCGGATTATCAACCAGGAGCAGGCGGTGAATAAAGATGTCCAACGTTTCATGGACGCGGTGCCAGAGGACCAGAAACCACACTTCAATCAGCTGCATGCGTTGATCATGAGCATGTATCCTGATGCGGAGATTGTGATCTCGTACCAGGTGCCGACTTACAAAGTGAAGTCAAGATGGGTAGCCCTGGGCTATTGGAAGGGAGGGGTCTCGATTTATACCAACAGCCCGGAGCATATCGCAGCATTTAAGGCGCAGCATCCAGCCGTCAAGACCGGCAAAGCCAGCATCAACTTCAAGCTGACCGAGCCGCTTCCGGTGGAGGCCGTGAAGAAGGTCATCCAACACGCCATCGAGGGGTCAGGCTGAGCAGGGCGATCAATAGAAAATTTATACAGCCATCTGATTTGATGCGCAAACGCATTTACCTCCCTTTCCAATCCGGTAAGGGAGGTGTCTTTTGTTATGGAACCCTTGCCCGCCCGCTGGTGTATGTCAGTTAGAGAGTGGATAATCCGGTGGGCTCACCAACGGATTTAACCACCGATGCCGGAGGCACGCAGAGATCACGCGGAAAACCATATTTCGGCCTCTGTGGACTCCGTGTGCTCCGTGGTGGCGCCTTTTCCTTGCCCATGCTGTCAGCCGCCCCCATCTGGTAACCATAAAGGAAGTGTTATCATGCGAATTCTTGCCATCCCTCGATTGCTCTTCGTCCCCCTGGTGCTCGCCTCACTCACTGCTTGCCGCACAGCCTCCGCCGTGCCGGTACCTACAGCGACAGCGGCGGTCAGGCCCGGCCCCACTCCAACTGCAACGATTGCCAGGGATACCTGTCCGGTTACTGAGGCCGAGTGGCTCAAACCACCGGAAGATGCCGCGGTCAATGATCCGCCTGCCTTTGGGTACTACTATGTGAATGATGACCTCACGATTTGGGCCTCCGCCGGTTGGATGAGTACGGAGGAGAAGGTCCTGCGCTATAGTGAAGAAGGCATTAAAATGGGCTGGTTCCGCCCGGCAGGGGCGGAGTTAGAGATCACCGGCCGGCGCCTCGATGGGGAAGCGCCCCCACTCGAGGCGCACGCTTCCTGCTGCTATCCGACTCGCTTTCAAGCCTCAGGTGTATATTTCCCCACGGGTGGCTGCTGGAAGATCACCGCCCGGGCGGCAGAGAATGAGCTCTCTTTTGTCGTCTGGGTCGAGCCCTGAGGCAGAGTCCTACACGTATTTGAATACGATATCTCCTCTTCGCACCGTATCGATCACCTTGAGCGCCACTTCTGTGCCTGGACCAGCCGAGGCGATCTTTTGGTGCTCGATCTCCATCGAGACGACCTGTTGGTCAAAGTCGGTGGTGCGCCCGAGGATGTGGATCGTGTCTCCGACTTTCAATTCTCCGCTGAGTTCTAACACAGCTACACTGAGATGGTTATAATAATGGGTGACTTTGCCAATTCGAATGTCCATTGCCCAGTCCTCCAATCATCCGGAGTACCTAACAGGTTATGTGGAATAAAGCGATGATCTTGCCGTCCGATTTGTTCCACTTGAGAATCGCCTCTGGTGTTGGCAGCAGCAGCACCTGGCATTTATGTTTTTTGAAATAATCGGCCGCCTCATCCGACAGCTTGACCATCCCGGTCTGACCCGTCCCGATGATCAGCTGCTCGGCCCCATCCTCGAAGATATATCTGGCTTCGTCTGAAGAGATCATATGGGAAGTGCCGTAGACCGCCTTAGATAATTTCTTCTTGCGTTTCTTTACCTCCCCGTTCAGGCGTATAATGACGTCGTTCTCGTGCGTCTCCCCTGCGATCGTGATCGAGCCGAACCGGGTTGCATCGATTGTGGGTTTCATGTTTGGTTTTATCCTTGCGAGTCAGATAAGCGCCTGCGACCAGGCCGCCCCTCTCTCTTCAGATATGTTTATAGCAGGATTTTATGCGCAGTGCAATAACCATTAAACACATCCTCCGCCCGCCCTCACTCATCGTGCTGCTGAGCGTGCTCGGCCTCCTCCTGGTGAGCTGTTCACGTGCCCCGGCTGCGGTGGTTCCGTCCACTATATCGGTCCCCGCCTCGCAGACGGGCGCCTACTGGCCCACCGCAGGCTGGCGCACCTCCTCCCCCGAAGATCAGGGCATGGACTCGCAGAAGCTGGCAGATATGCTGGACGCGGTCCAGCAAAAACACCTGGACTTACACAGCCTGCTGGTCATCCGCAACGGCTATCTGGTCAGTGAAACGTATTTCGGTTCTTATCAGCCAGATACGCCGCACGAGCTGTGGTCCTGCACCAAGAGCTTCGTTGCCACCCTGATCGGCATCGCCATCGACAAGGGCTACATTGATGGGACAGACCAGCGCATAATCGACTATTTCCCAGGGCAGGTATTTGCCAATTCCGGCGCGCAAAAAGATGACATGACCCTGGAGGATGTGCTGACGATGACCACCGGTCTGGATTGGCAGGAAACCGACTCGGCCTTTCGAGGGATGTACCAGAGCCCGGACTGGGTTGAGTACGTGCTCGATCTGCCGATGGTCCAGCCGGCAGGGAGCGGCTTCCGCTACTGCTCGGGATGCTCGCACCTGTTAACTGCCATCCTGCAGAAAGCTACCGGCATGAATCCGCGCGACTTTGCCGAGCAGCACCTGTTCGCGCCGCTCGGGATTTCGAACGCCCGTTGGGATACGGATTCGGAGGGCGTCCCCATCGGCGGCTGGGGGCTGCAGATTACCCCGCGCGACATGTCAAAACTGGGGTACCTGTACCTGCATGGCGGGCGTTGGGATGGAGGGCAGATCGTCTCTTCCGGCTGGGTGGAGGCAGCCACGCAGAAGCACGTGGATTCGGATAGCGACCTGGGCTACGGATACCAGTGGTGGACCTATCCTTCTTATGGGGCATATATAGCTATAGGGCTCTATGGACAGGTGATTTTTGTCGTACCAGATGATGATTTGATCGTCGTTGCCACCGCCGATGTGGACGGGAGCGAGGCAATCTTCCAGCTGATCGAGCAGTATATCATCCCATCTATGGAGCAGCCATAATTGGATCAGAGAAAACCTGCCAGGTTTTGAAAGCCCGGTAGGACGGGCCGTTATCCGGGAAGTTCTTTTCTTACCAGCGCCCAGATCTTTCCTCGATACTTGCAGGCCATAGCAGAGCGGCACGCGCCGCACTCACCCTCGCCACACGGCGCAACTGGTCGGAGATAACCTGCACGAACCAGGTCTGCAACCATCGCTTCGATCAGCTCTTCGCTTACCCCCAGCTCCTGGGCCAGAGATAGGGTGGAGATGCTTCCCGCTCCTGAGATCCGGTCGAGCAGCTTTTCCAACATGCTTATCCCCCCCACTGGAAGAGGCGGCTGCCCTGGTAGATCAAGATGCCCACTGTTATGGAAGTCACCAGGCGCAATCCGGCATATCCCAGGCTCCAGCCCCAGGATTTGCTCTCGTTGCGAATTGCAGCCATGGTTGCGATACAGGGAATAAAAAGCAGCTGCATGGCTAAAAACGCCAGGGCTGCCGCAGGAAGCACCTGACCGGTCAGCGCCTCTGTGAAATTGAGGTGGTCCTGCCCAACCCCATACAGAACTGCCAGGGTAGTGATGGTATTCTCACTGCGCAGCATGCTGGTGATCAGCGCAACCGCCATGCGCCAGTCCAGGCCGATCAGGCTGCCCAGGGGGTCCAGGCGGTGTCCCCACAGCGCCAGGTAGCTGCTGTTGATATCCCCTCCGGGGAAATAGGACAGCGCCCACAGGCCGACCGAGATGACGAGTATGACGCTGCCGGCGCCTTTTAAAAAATCAACTACCCGCTGGCCGACGCTCTTAAGGATCGCACTCCAGTCAGGAGGCTGGTAGAGGGGTAGCTCCATGATAAAAGCGTTGTGCTTGCCTCCCTGAAACAGCTCGTGGAAGGCCTTGCCAAATACGACCAGGAAGAAAAGCGGCAGGCCGAACAAGAGGAGACAAACCGCAAATGCTCTCCCGCCAAAGAAAATAGGCGCCAGCAGGACCACAACCGATAAGCGCGGGAAGCAAGGCACCATGGGCGTCAGCAGGATGGTGATCAGGCGGGCGGTTGGCTCTTCGATGATGCGGCTCTCCATCACTGCCGGCACGTTGCAGCCGACCCCAAATGAGAGGGGTAAAAAGCTTTTCCCATGTAAGCCCAGGGGGTGCATCCAGCGGTCCATCACAAAGGCGGCGCGAGCCATGTACCCCACGCCTTCTAATAAGCCCATGCCGGTAAAGAACAAAATCAAGATTGGCAGCAGGGTGAGCAGTGTGCCTACTCCGCCGATGATCCCATTGGCGCTCAGGCCGACCAGCCAATTGGGGGATCCGCTCAGCAGGACGGGCACCGAATCAGCCGCCGCCTGTATCACCTGTTCCTCCAGCCAGCCTTGCAGCGGGATCCCGAGCGAAAAGGTGAAGCCGAACAGCCCCGCCATCACAGCCATTAAAATCAATAGTCCCCATAGCGGATGTGTGGCATAGCGGTCGATCCGGTCGGTCACCGTCACCTGGCCCGATCTCGGTCGTACCACTGCCGCCCGCACCATGCGGTTGATCCAATCATAGCGCCCCCCGGCAACGGCTAGAAAAGCATCATCATGCTGGATGAGCAGGGCATGCACCGCTTCCCAATCGGCGCCTAGCCGCTCCTTCATCGTTTCCGTCACCACGCCATCCCCTTCCAGGAGCTTTATAGCCATCCAATCGGAAGAGTAGGGAGCTCGGATCTGTTTGCGGATCATGCCTTCAATCTGGAGCAGGACTTCCTGGTGGTCCTGCCGGATGATCGGGCGATTGGGCTGCCAGGCTGCGGAGTGGTGTGCTGTTTGGAGCGCGGCTGCAATCAATGCTTCGATCCCTTCCCCGCGCTGGGCGATTAGAGGCACCACCGGCACCCGGATCGCTGCTTCCAGCACCTGCGGTTCAATGTGGATCTCCTGGGCAGCTGCCAGGTCCATGCGATTGATCCCCAGCACCAGCGGTACCGGCAGGCAAAGCAGCTCAGCGACCAGGTATAGATTTCGCTCCAGGCAGGCCGCGTCGAGGATGACCAGCAGGACATCCGGGCTGTGCTCGATGATGAACTCACGCGCCATCCGTTCTTCGACCGAGCTGGCTGACAGGCTGTATGTGCCTGGCAAATCTACCAGGCAGATCGTCTCCCCCTCGAAATCGAAATACCCCATCTGGCATTCGCAGGTTTTACCGGGCCAGTTGCTTACATACTGCGATTGGCCTGTCAGGGCGTTAAATACCGTCGATTTGCCGACATTTGGTTGGCCTACCAGTGCAATCGTGACGGCCGGATTCTGCCCATTCACAGCGGCTGGACCTGGATCCGCCTGGCTTCCCCGCGTCCCAGGGCAATATGGGCGCCAAGCAATGATACGATCATCGGACCCCGGCCGTAGTTTTGGAGGACTGTCACCTGCGCTCCAAGTGTGAATCCTAAGCAGGCAACTCGAGCGGTGAACTCTTTACCTCCCTCCAGTTGGCACACGACCCCGGTTTTCCCGGCGGGTAAACTGCTCAGCGGGATTTCCCGAATCTCATTCTCCCCATAGCTCTGGGATGGGTGCAGGGTGCGGGGTTGGTTTTCCATTGCGGCTCTGGCCTGGCGCTATGTGTTCTGTTCGATTTTCTGGCATTCCGGGCAGTATCCCCGGAGGTTAAAGTACGTTTCTGTCACCATCAAATTTTCCCGCCCGCTCAGCTCTTGCACCACTTCTGGTATACCGGTGGCCTCGAACTCGATGACCCTCCCACAGCTTAAGCAGGTGAAGTGGTAGTGCTCAGCCTGCTGGATAGTCTCGAAATGACCGTGTTCTTCCCCCAGGCGGTTTTCTTCCACCAGGCCGGCTGCTTTTAAGACGGCCAGGGAGCGGTAAATGGTCGCCAGGCTGATGCGCTCATCCCGCTTTTTTGCCTCTTGAAAAATCGCCCCGGCATCCAGGTGGCCCGGGATCTCTTTAAGAATATCCAGCACCAACAGCCGCTGGCGGGTCAGGTGGCTGCCTTGTTTGTGCAGAGCCTGGATCAGTTCCGGATCGGTTTCCATTGTCACAAATTGAGAATGATAATTATTCTCAATTATATAGAGGTTTTATTCGCTCGAACAGTGATAAATGTCACAAATTTCTAAAACTGGCGATCCTGAACGAACAGCCTGTTCAAATTAAATGTCTCCCCTCCAACAAGTGTGCGATAATACAGGTGGTGATCGTTCCTCTGGGTCCATAAGGAAGTCAGGCGCAATCCGCTTATGAAAGGAGTATTCTATGGCTGCAAAGAAAATTCTGATGCTCGTTGGCGATTTCGTGGAAGATTATGAAGTGATGGTGCCTTTCCAGGCGCTGCAGATGGTGGGACACACCGTCCACGCTGTTTGTCCTGATAAGAAAGCCGGGGAAAAGGTCCGCACGGCTGTGCACGACTTTGAAGGAGATCAAACCTACAGCGAAAAGCCAGGCCACCGCTTTGCATTGAACGCCACCTTCGATGAAGTAAAAGCGGAGGATTACGACGCCCTGGTCCTCCCTGGCGGGCGCGCTCCGGAATATATCCGGCTGAACGAGGCCGTGTTGGATGCTGTGCGTCATTTCGCCAAGGCCAACAAGCCGATTGCGGCTATCTGCCACGGCCCCCAGGTGCTGGCGGCTGCCAAAGTGCTCGAGGGCAAGACCTGCACGGCCTATCCAGCCGTAGGCCCGGATGTCACGAATGCCGGCGGCAAATGGGTAGCCTTGCCTGCGGACCAGGCCTGCGTGGACGGCAACCTGGTCACCGCCCCTGCCTGGCCGGCCCATCCCGAATGGCTGTCCAAATTCCTGGCTGTCCTGGGAACCAAAATCGAGCTGTAAATGTAAATGCGGATTGCGCCTGACTTTGAATCTCCTCGATCTATGGGCGAGGATGGCTGTCTGAGCCACATCCGTTTGCTTCCCTGCGTATGAGGCCTTCGGAGAGATCCAGGATCACCAACCGACTGGAGATGCATGCACGTAAAAGAAATCCGCTCTAAAACCATACTCTCGGCATCGAAGGTTTATGACTATGTGATCAATCCCTATGTGGGCTGCCAGCACGCCTGTACCTATTGCTATGCCCGCTTCATGAAAAGGTTCAGCGGGCATAAGGAGCCCTGGGGCCAATTTGTCGATGTAAAGATCAACGCAGCCGAGTTGTTGAGTTCAGAAATCACCAGGAAAAGGCGCGCCAAAGTATGGGTCAGCGGGGTATGTGACCCCTACCAGCCCCTGGAGAGAAAATACGCCCTCACCCGGCAGTGCCTGGAGATCCTGGCGCAGAACGACTGGCCGGTGGTGGTTCAAACGCGTTCGTCGCTGGTGCTGCGGGATATGGATATTCTCAAAAGGGCGCGAAATTTTGAAGTCGGGCTTAGCATAACTACGGCAGACGACGACGTTCGACAACTGTTTGAGCCCAATGCGCCCCCGATCACGGAGCGGTTAAGAGCCCTCGACGAGCTGCACCGCTCGGGGATTAAAACCTATGCCATGGTCGCGCCTCTCCTTCCGGGAGCCGAAGATCTGGGGAAATACCTGGCAGGCAAGGTGGACTATATCCTGGTTGACCGCATGAATTACAGCTATGGGAACTGGGTCTACAAGAAATACGGCTTGGAGGATAAGCTCTCGGATGAGTTTTTCGACTGGGCAGCTCACGCCATCGCTTCTGCCTGCCAGCAGTCAGGCCTTGACTGCAGAATAGTCTTCTGAGCAGCAGACGAGCCAGATGGATGCCCTGACCCAGGCATTTCCTAGATGCTCAGTTCCCAGTAGCCGACATCAATCCACCGCACAAATTTGTATCCCACTTCTTTGAAATGGGCCACTTTCCGAAACCCGAGCTTCTCGTGCAGCCTGACGCTGGCTTCGTTGGGCAGGGCAATGCCGCCGATTACCACATGCACCTCGCCCTGGCGCAGGTCCGCCAGCAAGGCCCCGTATAGCTGCGATCCGTATCCCATCCCCCGCGCCTCAGCATCGAGATACACCGTGCTCTCGACCGAGTAGCGGTACGCAGAGCGGTCTTTCCACCGCGAGGCATACGCATAACCGGCGATCCCGCCCGCAGACTCGGCCACCAGCCAGGGTAAATTCTCCGCCGTGATCTGGAGCATGCGCTGTGCCATATCTTGCGCCGTTATGGGCTGTTCCTCGAAGGTGATCACAGTATTTAGAATGTAGTAGTTGTAGATGCGGGCAATAGCTTCGGCATCGCCCGGCTGTGCAGGACGGATCATGGTCTCTCCTGGTAGTCTATCTGGGTGGATATTGTACCTGCTACCCCTCTCCCCACCCGTCCTTGCTCGTATGCCTCCATTTGACCGGCTTGAACATTTGTGCTATCATTCTGGCTTCCAGAACGGGTGTTTCTGTGTCAGGCGATAGCGCCAAAAATGTTTATAGTTGACTTTACCGGTAATTGCAGCCAAAGGAGAACAAGATGGAGCTCGGTGCTTTTTCAATCAGTCTGGCAGTCAAGGATATCGCCGCCTCGAAGGCGTTCTACGAGAAGCTCGGCTTTACCGCCTTCCACGGAGATAACTCGCAGAACTGGCTCATCCTGAAGAACGGCGATCACGTCATCGGCCTGTTCCAGGGGATGTTCGATAAGAACATCCTCACCTTCAATCCCGGCTGGGACAGCAGCGCCCAGGCGCTCGATTCTTTCACCGATGTGCGTGAGCTGCAGCGCCAGCTCAAGGCGCAGGGCGTGGACCTGGTGAGCGAGGCAGATGAGAGCACCACGGGACCGGGCAGTCTTATGGTTATCGATCCCGACGGAAACCCGATCCTTCTCGACCAGCACGTATAATCTCAATAAAGAAAAGGAGTTACCCAGCCTGTGACAAGGAAATTAGTAGTTTTAACATTTGTATCGCTGGATGGTGTTATGCAGGCCCCCGGCGGGAAGGGCGAAGACCCCTCAGGCGGCTTTGATCTTGAAGGATGGACGGTGCCCTACTTTGACGAAGCGTTGGGCGATGAAATGACGCAGCAAATGGGCCAGCCTTTCAATTTGCTGCTGGGCAGAAAGACTTACCAGATATTTGCCTCCTATTGGCCCCATCAAAGCCCTGATGAGCCTATCAATACAGCCAAAAAATATGTGGTCTCGCACAAAGCCATCCAGACGGATTGGGAAGAGACGATCCAAATAAGCGGCGATGTGGCTGCCGAGATACGGAAGCTGAAGCAGCAGGACGGTCCTATGCTGCAGGTTCATGGAAGCAGCCAGCTCATTCAGACTTTGCTGGCGTATGATTTGGTCGACGAGTTGTGGTTGAAGGTGTTCCCCGTTGTGCTTGGTAAGGGCAAGCGGTTGTTTGGTGAGGGCACGCGGCCTGCAGCCTTCAAACTTGCGCGATCCAATGTATCCCCCAGCGGTGTGGTTATCGCATCATACGAAAGAGACGGTGCAGTCAGGCTCGGCTCTTTTTAGACCTGATGACGGTCTTATCACATTTACAGGCTACTCCACCGGTATAGCCTTTGGTGCTGGACTCTGCGGCAGCTTGAACTTCAGCCAGACAGGGATGACGGTGACCAGCGCGACAATAGCAGTGATCAGGAACGGCAGGCGCGGGTCGAAGCGCTCCCACAACAGCGCCCCGATCCAGGGCGCCGGCAGCGAGATGAACCCCAGGCTGCTGTGAAATAATCCGGAAAAGGTGCCCAGCGATTGCTGCGGCACCACCTTGGAGATCAAGGATTGGTAAGCCGGGCTGAAGAACCCCACCCCGATGCCAAACAGCACCCAGGTCAGGATGAAAACCGGGTAGGTCCTGCCTTGCAAGAAGACCATTAAGGCAGCGAACTCGACCAGGAACCCGGCCGCGATCGGCACCCGCTCGCCGTAGCGATCCGCCAATCGCCCTGAGAGCAATGGCATGATCATCATCGCTCCGGAAAAGAACGAGCCCAGCAGGCCGATTTGCGCCAGGGACAGGCCGATTACCTGTTCCAGGTAGAGCGGCTCCAGCTCGCCTGATAGACGGAAAGCCACATCCCGTACACCGTCAGTTAGGAAGATCCAGGTCACTATCCCGCCGCCCACCAGCATCGCCCAGATCAACCCCATGCTCTGCTTGAACGAAGCCAGGGTAAGCTGCTGTGAGGCGCTCTCACCCGGAGAGCGCATGGTGCGCGCCATCCAGATCCTCAGGACGGCGGCGGTGGTATAGAAGCCGGTGGCGATCAGCAGCATGAATTTGAAGCCATACAGGCCCGCCAGGAAGCCGCCCAATGGCGGCCCGACGATCCCTACCACCTGGTAAATGGTATCGGTGATGCCGTAAACCTTGCCGCGATTCTCCTCCGAAGAGTTTTCTGCGATAAAGGCGCTGAAGCTCGGTCCCACCAGGGCATACGGGATCTGTGTCACTGAAAGGGCCAGCAGCATCCACTGCCAGGTGGGCGCCAGCAGCATAAAGAGAAAGCCGAGCACGCCCCCCAGGCTGCCGATGGCGATGGCGCGCAGCCGCCCGATCGAATCGGAGATCCAGCCTCCCATGATCTGCAACACCAGGATGACCACCGAGGTGAGCGTGAAGACCAGGCCAACCTGTCCCACGCTGGCGCCCAGCTCGGTCAGGTAGATCGGCATCAGGATATTGGTCATGGTGCCGGCGATGTTGGCCAGGATCATGGCAAGCAGGAACCAGCGCATCAGCGGCGTGAGCAGGGAGCTTTTGATCATAGAGTTGCCCCGGTCATATGTGCTTGCTCTCTTTCCGCCTCCATCCTATCCATTCCGGGCGGTGCGTAGCAGATTATAACCCTCCAGCGCTTCCAGCGACCCAGCTTCAGGCCGCCCGTCCGCTGCCCCGCAGGCGGCGAACCACTCCGCCAGGCGCACGCTGTAGGCGGCGAACAGCCACGCCAGCGCCGCCACCTCCACTAAATCCCCCGCTCCCACCAGCAGGGTGTAGCCTTCTAGCGCAGCAACAGCTCGGGCGAGGGCAAGCCACTCCGGTCGTTGGAGGCCGCGTTGGACAGTGCTACCTGCCGACATACCCACGCCATACACACCAGAAGATAGAATGCGTCATCTCCCACGTCGATCGATCAGGTATAATCGAGATATGCAGGACCTTTCCGCAATCCGGCAAATCCTTAGAGAACAAGAACCCAATCTGGCTGAGAAATACGGCGTGAGAATCGTGGGGGGTTTCGGCTCGTATGTTCGTCAGGAACAGCGTCCTGATAGCGACCTGGATCTTTTGATTGATTTAGACAGGCCTCCCAGGATCAGTCTGATCGGCTTGGTCGAGCTAGAGGATTATTTAAGCCAACTTCTGGGGGTAAAGGTCGATCTCGCCATCAAGACAAATCTCAAAAAACGCCTCGGCAAGCGAATCTTACAAGAAGTTGTTCCGGTATAAGCCAGAAGTTCCTGGATTTTGTGGAAGATATTCTGGACGCGATGAACAAGGCCGAGGACCTGATAGAGGGGGTTAGTATTACACAATTCGAAGCTGATTATCAATAGATTACGAGGGGAAAAGCAGCTCAGAAGAGTAAAGAAGTGCTTACCTTTGCTCTCCACCTCCACCCACATCCGCTTCCCATCGGTGGTCAGCTCGATCCAGCCGGTGCTCAACGGACACCTGTGGGATTATTGCCCCTTGATTTCAGATCTTCCTCTACACGTTGAATGAAGACGGGGAAAGAAACGGCCTCTCCCGTTCTAGTATGCTCATCTGGCGCATCCATCAGGTGCCAATGCCAGCCACCTGTGTTGTCAGCTCCTAAGATACGATTTCCATCCTTGATACGAGCAAAAGCTAATTTCTGAGTCGCCTCATTGAAAAATGCTTCGATGAACGACTCGTCAATCATATAGGCCCTTAAACGAAGCCAGGTGATCCCGGAGCCTATCACTGCTACACTGACAACCATCGGCGAAGCAGCGCAGGCAGAAATCACCTGGCTTTCAAATTCATCTAATGTCATGCCATCGATTCAGCCAATTCTTGAAGTGCTTTTTCATCGCTGACAGCCGCTTCCCAGTTCCAATAATCCCCCTCGACCGGGTACGAGTATTGAGCAGATATACGTCCTGACTGCCATGCTTGCTGGAACTCATTAAACGGCATGCCATACTTCTCTTCATAAACAGCGATTATCGCCCGGGCAGCTTCCAGGCGCAATCGCACCAGGTCTTTCAGTGCAACACTTAAGGCGACATCGGGGCGAGTTTCTCCGGTCAGACGCCGCAGAACGTTATATGCTGGTTTCGGGAGAATAAGAGTATCCATATGGGATTACCTCAATTTTCGAGACAACAATAAGTCTATTATAGCATGGCCTCTCCCAATCACTTTCTTTCCACCTCGACCCACATCTCCTCCCATCCATCGCCAGGTGGATCCAGCCGTTGCGGTCGGTGCGCAGCAGCGAATAACCTTCCATTGCTTCCAACGCCTCGGAGTCGGGTCGTTCCTCCCGGTCGCCTGCTACTACGCTGAGCAGCACCACCTGCGGGCGCAATTTTTCGATCCACTCGGGCGGGTTGGTAGGGGCGTAGCCGCTCTCCGCCAGCAACAGGGTGTGACCGAGGTGGGAAAAGGCTAGTACTGGAGCGCCTGCAGGGTCCCGAAATCCATCCCGATTGGTAGTAGTGCGGGGAAATTCCTCCAGACTCCCTGCCAAATGGCTACGGAAGCCTCGAATCAGATCAAGCCGTTTCCGGAGTTATTCTGACCATTCGCAATTATTCAGTAGTTTTGCAGATTTAACAATTGGCCCATGAAACGGGCAGAGCAGGAGTTG
>CAZGIX010000072.1:0-20676 GCA_964525785.1 uncultured Anaerolineaceae bacterium | reverse complement strand
ATCGTCCCAACCTATTTCAGAAATGGCAATCTTCATGCCAAACGACCCACTAGTACAAATGCCTAAGGACTGGTGTTATAGCAGCAGCCTGCCCACCAGTAAAGCGGTCAAGGTTATCGTGATGTTATCGATATCTTTGAGAGGCAGTGACTCAACCAGGGTTGCTGCCAGCGAGATCCAGAGGAGTGGGATGAGATAGCTGCTGATATTGGTCTGAAAGATCCCTGCAGACACGAAAAGCGCCAGGATAGCAGCAGAAAAAAACCAGCCTCCGATCAGCATTCCCAGGGAACCGATCCAGGATTTGCCCCGATTCCACGGCAGTTTGGATTTACCAAAGCGCCTTCCTAGCACGTCTGCAAGTCCATCCCCGCCGCACATCAGCATCAGAGCTACGATGCCAGCCGGTGTGTCGTACCAATACAACACGGTGATCAATACAAATACGATGCCATAGTACAGCGGACCACGCAGAATTTCCCGCCGGTCGCCGGTGCGCGACATGGCCTGTACGGCGGATTGGTCTTTGATCACACCTGTACCAACCAGAGCAAATTGGGCGGTGATCGATAAAGGAATTAGCGCTGCTAAATAGCGCGCTGAGAGCGTGTTCTGAAATAACAGCCAGCAGGCTACGAAGATCGGCCCGGTGCCAATATGGATAATTTTTCGACTGAGGGACGAGCTGATCCAACCTTTATGGGCGGCGAAATCGTTTACTCGCAGCCAGATCAGAGCCAGGGTCAGGGTGACCGCAAAAGCCAGCAGATTACTGGGTAGCATCCCACCAATTGTACTTTACCAGTCACAATCTTGGCAGGTAGATACTCCGGCATGCTTGCCCACCCGCTTGTACATGGTGACATTCGTGAAAGGCTCGCCGAGCAAGCCATCATGGATTGCCCACGAACGCATACGAATGCTGCTGGCGGCTTCCGGCTGGCGGAATGGATTTGAGCCATCCATCTGGGAAATCAAATCGCCATCTGGCATAAAGCCTGCCTGGATGCGCTCCATCAGCCGCCGGCCTTTCTGGTATGTAAAGCCGTAGTGCTCAAAAAGCAAAGCAGTATGATAGTACAAGGGTTCAGCGAAGAACATATCATGACCCAGGCTGGAGACAAACACTTCGAATGCCGAGATCGCTTGTCCAAGCATGCGTAACCCCCGCCGGATTTGTCCAGGGGCTAACCCATAGCGCATGGCCGCAAGCTCAGCATCCAGATTCCGTCTGCTTGTACCAAAGTGGGTGGGGGTACTATCTGGTAGGCGGTCGACATCGAAGCGCGGCGATGACGGATCATTAAGAATATATAGGAGGATATGCACCAGCCCGTTGAATGTGCCGGACATATGTCCATATAAGATCGGGTCAGGGAAATTCGCCTGATGGAAGAGCTTCATCTCCACCGTCGAGCTTCCAGGCGGGCACTCCAGGTGGAGAAGGTCCGTCCCATTGTCATCCAGATAATCCTCACGTAAGTTGAACCTGTCAACCAGCGCTTGTGGGATCAGACGAGCATATATCTTGCGTTTCTCTTCTGGAGATCGTTGATTGATGCTGCCGACGCTGGAATCCATTATTGGTGTAGGCTGCATAAATTCACCTTTATTATTCTCGTCGGTGGGCTTGGCGTTCGATTTCCCGCTCTGCGTCGCGCTTGGCAATTGTTTCTCGTTTGTCGTACTGTTTCTTTCCCCTGGCAACCGCGATCTCGACTTTTGCGATCCCATCTTTGATATAAACTTTGGTTGGGATTATCGTTACCCCTTTTTTACGAACTTCATTCCACAAGCGGCGGATCTCGGCGCGGTGCAGCAGCAGCTTGCGTGGGCGGCGCGGCTCATGGTTGAAAGATCCTGAATGGTCATAAGGAGCGACATGGGCATCCATCAACCAGGCCTGCTGCCCATCAATTTGCACGTATGCTTCTGCCAGGCTGATCTGGCCCGCGCGAATAGACTTGATTTCACTGCCCAGAAGGGCAATGCCGGCCTCGTACCGTTCCAGTAAAAAATATTCGTGGGATGCTTTGCGGTTTGTTGCAACTACTTTATTTTCCATACATTTGTGCAATCATTTTAACATAACCGTTGACGCATCGCGAGATACTTTATTTTCCAAACATCTCAGTTAACACAGGATTGATCTGACCCCAATCGGGCAGCAAGACGCTGGCGCCTTGATCAGTCGTAAAAGGGGTAACCATTTCACGTTGAATGAAACGGCTGTCTATGCCACCTGGACCAGCACGTAGGAGGGCCAACGCTAGACGAGGCCACTGCCAGGTGGGGATATCAGTATCTATTGAACGCAGTAAGGCGACCAGGACCGCTGGCGATCGCCACAGTTTTTGCGGGCTGATCATTTGCTTCAGGGCCGACTTCAACAGTAATTGTCCTTGTTCCATACGGAAGAAATCATCCGCCCCCATGCGTGAGCGAGCAAAAGCCAGAGCTTTATTACCCGTTAGATGGTGCTGCCCCACCGTGTAGCCCGCAATTGGCTCTGCTAATACAATGTCCACTCCGCCCATGGCATCGACCACATCTTTAACGCTCTCAAAGCGTACCCGCAAATAGTAATCCACGTCCACCCCGAAGTTATGGCGAATGGTTTCTATTGCCTTATATGGCCCAGCTCCGACTTGTTGTCCCTCGGCAAAGAAGTGAGCAGTATTGATGCGATTCTCACCAAATCCGGGGATAGTCACCCACAGGTCGCGCGGGATAGATAGCATGGCGACCGTTGGCTTAAGGGGGTTAACACTAGCCAAGATAATTGTATCGCTGCGTCCAAGGTAATTCCAGGATTCGGAGTAGTCTACTCCCAACAGGAGCAAGTTTGTAGTCCAGGGGAACAGCAAGTAAAGTGCGAAGATCACGCCCACCCCTGCCAGTCCGAGGACAAGAAAGCAACAGCCCCCGCGAGTGTATCCTGCCCGACGTCGAGGACGCATCCATCGTGGCGGAGGGGCAGATTTTGGGGTGGATGGTCGGGTATCCGACTGGATCACCTGGGTTTCTGCCCAGGGATCGGTAGGTTGTTTACCCTTTGAATATAAAGATTGGTAATTTATTGAAAAATCAGTCATATATCTCATTTGCTACTGAGTAAGAGATCTGCGGCAGCTTGGGCTGTGAGGTCTGGACTGCTGCCCTGATCTTGGGCGTTTACCTCGATATCAGGTTCGACTCCTTTGTCCTGCGATCCCGCGTCCATACCGGGAATCCACCATTGAGCTGCGGTGACATGCAGGCTCGAGCCATCTTTTAAGTCGAAGACTAGTTGAATGGTATTTTTCCCGTAGGTAGGTCTGCCAACGAGCTTGGCGCGCCTATTTGCTTTGATCGCTCCAGCGATGATCTCCGCCGCGCTGGCAGTATTCTCGTTCACCAGGACCGCCAGGGGCAGATCAATAAAAAGGCCAGGTTTCTCCACGCGGAAAGTCTCAACCGGTTCCCCACGGAATTGCTGGTCGATGACTACCCCGTCTGCGAGGAACAATCGGGCAGTATCCACGCCGGCAGTCAATAAACCACCGTAATTGTCACGCAAATCAAGGATGTACGCCTCTGCGCCGCGGCTCTCCAGGTCTTTCACTGCTGTCTCGATCTCATCCGGTGTGCTGGCAGCAATGACATTGATCTCGATCACGCCCAGAGTAGAAGCGTCTGGATCGATGTGCCAGGTGACCGATGGAAGCGGGATCTCGGCACGTTTGATGCTGAGAACAAGCGGCTGATAGTCTGGCGCTCTGGCAACAGTAATTTTAACCAACTCTCCAACCGGACCTCTCAGGGCTGCCTGGACTTCTTCGTCTGTGGTCGAATTCGTGATGGTTAGATCCATCACTTCCAGAAGCCGGTCGTTTTCTAACACGCCAGCTTCCTGGGCCGGACTATCCGGCAGGGGATAGAGCACCACGTGACCTTCACCATCTCTGCCAAGGCGCACACCAATCCCTCCAAAGCTGCCCTGCAGTGTATTGCTCTCCAGTTCATGCTGTACAGGTTCGGTGAAGATTGTGTAGGGATCATCATATGCCTGCACCATCCCTTTGATCATCCCATATTCGAGGGCCTTTGTATCCGGCGCTTCTTGCAAGCCGTGATCCAGGAGGATCTGATAAGCTTGCTCCAAGATAGGCCAGTTTTGGCTCGAGGCTGCCTGCACGGATTTCACCAGGTAACCACCAGCAAAACCTGCTGCCAGACATACGATGGCTAGCAGCGTAATCACATAGGCTTGTTTGAATTCATTCATTGGATTAATTCCATTGAGCGTCTACTGGATTTGCAGACAGGTATCTTATCATAAATACTTCGCTTATTGACTACCCCTGAATCGTCGGGATTCACGCCCGTCTGGATAGCTGGTCTGAGAGAAGCAGATCCTATAGTAGTCTGGTAACCTTAAAGTTTCGAAATTTTAAGCAAATCTTCATTGACTCGCCGCGTTTTTTTCTGTATAGTATAAATGCTTGAAGGGAGTTGTTTTATAAGACTTCCGGAAAGCCAGGGAGCCCCAAGAAATTGGCTGGTATTCCCACCGACGCCGAAGCTTGAACTGGTTTTTTTGGTCATCTCCACTGGAGAGCGAACCGAACGCGGACCCACTTAGGGGTTTCAAAATCCAGGGAAAGCAGAAGCCTTCTCAAAGCAAAGATACTTTGTTGATAAGCAGGTAAGTCTTTTCGCAGGTGGAAAAGGCCCAGAGGCAAATCAATAAGGTGGAGCAGAGAGAAGACCGAAGAAACGGGTGATCGCCACCAGAGCCAAATGATGAATGCGGCACTGAGCTGGCAGCCCACTACCGGACGGTAAAGGGAGGCCAAAAGGTTACTCGGGGCCCCTGTTTTTTAATACTTGTGGTTTGAGCAGGCCGACAAAGGGTAAATTCCGGTATCTTTCGCGATGATCCAGACCGTAACCGACAACGAACCGGTCGGGCAAATCGAATCCGGTGTATTTACATTTAAAGTCGATCAAACGCAGCTTGTTTTTACTAAAAAGGGTACAAACCTCCAGGCTGGCTGGATCGCGCATCCTCAGTATTTTCAGCAGATAGTTCAGGGTGAGGCCGGTATCGACCATGTCTTCGATGAACAAAACGTCCCGCCCGGCGATCGGGGTTTCCAGATCCTTTACCAGTCGTACCAGACCCTTATCTCTGGCTTCGCTCGAATAGCTGGCAACTGCCATGAAATCGACCTCGACCGGGATATGTATAGCGCGCAGCAAATCTGCCATAAAGAACAGCACCCCTTTGAGCACTCCTACCAGGATTGGATTGCGACCGGCGTAGTCGGCAGATATCTGCTCCCCTAGCTGCTTTACACGGTCCTGGATTTGTCCTGATGTAAGCAATACTTCAGAGATGTCTTCTGCCAGTTCTGGATTGGCCGCGAATTGTATCTCGGTCATGGTGTGCTCTGCTGAGTTTCATCATGCTGTGCTGCATCGCCCGCAAATGCCTCCGCCTCTTGGTCGAGCCCGTACTTCACCATCAGGTCACGCATTTCTCGACGCTTGAACAGCTTGATGTTGATCTCTGGGTACAGCGCTTGCATGCGGCGTATCTTTCGATTCTTCTTTGTGGTAAGCCCGGACCGCAAAGTAGTGAGCTCGATATATAGATCCTGTTGGGGTAGATAGAAATCAGGCGAGAAAGCCTCCAGGATTCTAATCTGATCATCCCATTCCAGCGGAAAGGTGCGCGGCTCATATTGCCACTCGATCCCGTAGTAGTCAAGGATGCGGGCAAAAGCAGCTTCCACCGGGTGTGAGAAGTTGGGACGCTGTCCGTTTGATGAGTTTTGGGGTGTAGTGTCAGCCGGTATGTAATTCGTTACGGACATAAGCTCCCGGGTTGATGCATTGGGAAAGCGCCTGGCAGATCAAGCAGGCGGCTTGCTCGGGGGAAAGCCGGGCGGTGTTAATAATCAGGTCGAACAACTCAGGATTATTCCAGCCAGCATGATAATATCGCCGCAGATAATTACGCCGAGAGCGGTCGCTGGCTTCGATCTGTGCGCGCGCCGCCACCAGAGAAACATTCTTTTGTGATGCAATTCGCTCAGCTCGTAGTGCAGCGGGGGCGATAACCTTTATGTGCAGGACTTCCGGGTATTTCTTCAAGATAATCTGTCCCGCTCTGCCAATAATGATCACATTCCCGCGCGATGCCAATTCCTCCATAATTGCATGCATTGCTTGATGATAGGCACGCTGGGCTTTAGGACTGGGCCGGACATCCAGCAATCCCAGATCGTCGATGGTCGCCAGTGCAACCTCAGGCACGCCGGCGCGTAAAGCAGCCTGGTTTACCAAATCTCTGCTCACCACATCAAAATTCAGGCGCTGAGCAACCGCCTGAGCCACCTCATCCCCCATGCTGCCTAACTGACGAGATATTGTGATGGCGGTCATAAAAAAATTATAGCACAAGAGATCGGGAGATCATCAGAATGTGGTTGGCGTTGCAAACCATCCACTTATAATGAAGCAGTATTTGGACACTCACACGGGTCATCCGCCTATTTTTTTATTCTCCGTCATGCTTTCTGCTTGGAACTTCTCTTAGTGGTTATATCGCTTTTCGGCCCCGGTTGGGCGAGCACCTGGGCGATGGGGCGCAGCGACAGCCACCACTGCTCTTTAGGTCGGTGATTCTCCATATCTGCCATACGGGGAAAGTCTTCTAGATTGTGAAATTTCAGTTCAGGACCTTGCAGCCCAATAAACGCGCAGGCTGTCGAATTCACCTCTGCCTGGCTGATCAAGTATTCGATGCAGTTGGTTGCCAGCCGGGTTGCCTGGATGCGGTCAAATGGAGATGGTGAACCTCCTTGTTGCAGGTGACCCAGGATCGACTGCCGTACATCGAAGAGATCTTTACCCTCTTCTTCAAATAGTGCGCACATAAATGGCGTGGAGTAGACTTCGTTTGCGCTCTCGTTGCGAATCATTAATCCCAGCCGTTTCCCACCCCGAAATCCTTTGACGAGCTTTTCTACATCCGTCATCAAATCGCGCAAGGTGACGCCCTCTTCGTGGATGTACACTCGCTCAGCGCCGGTCGCCAGCCCGCTCATCAAAGCGAGATATCCGCACATGCGTCCCATTACCTCGACGACAAAGACTCGCCGCATCGCTACGGCGGAGTCCTTGATCTTATCGACTGCTTCCACGATGTTGTTCAGAGCCGTATCCGCACCGACGCTTAACTCGGAGCCAGGCAGATGGTTGTTAATACTGGCAGGCAGCAAGACCATGGGGATATTGAAAGCCGGGAAGTTGTTGCGTTCGTTCAGCATTTTGTATGCCGAACTGTAGGCTTCCCAGCCGCCAATAATAATTAATCCGTCGATTTTATGCTTTTCGATAGAGCGTGCCATGCCGTACAGATCGCTGCCCATTGGAACATGGCGGTTTGTCCCCAACTCCGAACCGCCCATTGGCGCCCAGCCATTGACGCTCATCCAGTTCATCTCGAAAATGTCCCCCTCGATCAAGCCGCGGAATCCATTGCGAATCCCGAGTATCGTATGGCCTTTATCAAGTCCAATACGAACTGCAGCGCGCACAGCGGTGTTGAAGCCTGGCGCAGGAGATCCGGAGTGCATGACTGCCAACCGCAAGCGTTTTTGATCCGGCTGGGACAGGTGGGGAAGGGCACGCAACATGGTTTTAAGCGTGGAAAAAGCCACTTTGAAACTGGCGCCACGCAGCTCCATTGCCCGCTCGTAGTCTTTCTCTGCAATGGCTTTGGATACCTCGCGGGTTTTTTCCACGCAGTCCATCAGCGGTACCTGGGTAATTCTATTGCCGCGCATGCCTATCAGCTGGGATTCGCTCGGTGGCGGATCAGCTAACAATGTTTCGACGGCTGCATGTCCTAATAATGTACCCAGATTGCGGTCGAAGGCGCTGGGCATTCCACCGCGCTGCACATGACCCAGCACGGTAACACGCACTTCCTCCCCCATACAGTCTTCCAGGAGTTTAGCCACATGGGTGCTGCCGATGGAGTTTCCGTGCCTGTCACGAGCCCCTTCAGCGATGATGACGATTGTATCGCGCCGTCCAGCCTTTCGGCCGGCTTTCATCCGCTCGCACATCAAATCTCCCCAGTTGTCGACATCCGGTGGGCTCTCTGGGATAAGCACCCAGTCTGCCCCGGTTGCCAGGCCTCCCATCAGCGCCAGATAGCCACAATTGCGACCCATTACTTTAACGACGAATGTCCGCTGGTGGCTGGCCGCCGTGCTGGTTATTGCATCGACTGCCTCAGTAATCCGGTGCAGGGCGCTGTCAGCACCTATGGTCATGTCAGTCCCGAACATATCGTTATCGATCGATCCGACCAGGCCGGCGATATACAGGTTGGGGTGCTCCTTGGCAAGTCGTTGACTGATCTCGCCATCGGATGCCAGCTCATCCAACAATCCAGGCCATTCCTGACGGAATATGTTAGCGCCGGTCAGACTGCCGTCGCCTCCAATGACCACCAGCCGATCTATACCTCGCTCCACCAGATTCCGAGCGGCTTTCTTGCGCCCGCTGCGGGTTAAAAATTCCTCACTGCGGGCTGTCCCAATCACTGTGCCGCTGCGGTGCAGGATTCCCCCTACGGAATTCCAGGTCATCTCACGGATAAAATTCCCTCCGTCGATCATCCCCTTATAGCCTTCATATATAGCATAGACAGCCACACCTCGATCCAGAGCAGTCCGAACCACAGCACGTGTGGCAGCATTCATGCCCTGGGCGTCTCCACCACTGGTTAATACCGCGATACATCGGTTGCCGGGTGTGGTCATAGATGTTCCCTCCGTTTTATGGCATAATTTAGATCCATAAGATTATACCAACTCTGCTATTTCTACTCTTTCATATGATATCGACTGGGGACCGGTTTATGTTGATTGTACACGTATTCATCCATGTAAAACCCGAATTTCAGGATGCATTTATCCAGACAACGGTCGAGAATGCCACTCACAGCCTGACTGAGCCCGGCATAGCGCGTTTTGATCTGATCCAGCAGATTGATGACCCGCACAAATTCGTGCTGGTGGAAGTCTATCGGGACGAGCATGCTCCCGCGCAACATAAGGAGACGGCTCATTACATTCGCTGGCGAGATCGTGTAGCGGAGATGATGGTCGAACCCAGGGTGAGTATTAAGTTCGTCAATGTCTTTCCGTGAGTAATTTTGCTGGATTGAACATGAACTTTGAATTTGCTACCGCCAGCCGTATTATCTTTGGACCTGGCTCTCTGGCCAGGGTTGGCTCTATAGTAGCCGATCTTGGCCAGAGAGCATTGGTCGTCACCGGGCAAGATACTGCCAGAGCGAGTAAGCTGGTTGATCAGCTCCAGGCGAGTGACATCCATGTTCATTTATTTCCGGTAGATGGAGAACCGGAAATCGAGACAGTAAGGATGGGTGTGGAGGTGGCGCGCCAGCATCATTGCCAATTGGTAGTCAGTTTCGGAGGCGGGAGCGCGATGGATGCTGCTAAAGCTGTCTCTGCCCTGGCGACCAACCCGGGCGATATCTATGATTACCTAGAGGTAGTGGGGAAAGGTATATCCCTGACTGTACAGCCGCTGCCTTGTGTGGCAATACCGACTACTTCTGGAACCGGCTCTGAAGTGACCCGCAATGCAGTCTTGTGGGCACGTGCGCAGACTGTCAAGGTGAGCTTGCGCAGCGCAATGATGCTGCCCAGTCTGGCGCTGGTAGATCCGGAGCTGACCCTCGATTTGCCCCGCGAGCTGACTGCCCGCACTGGCATGGATGCGTTATCCCAGCTGATCGAACCATATGTATCCAGCCGGGCGACTCCGATGACCGATGCGATCTGCTGCGAGGGCATTCGCCGCGTCGCTGCTTCATTGAGAACTGCCTGTACCGATGGCAGCAACCTGGCTGCCCGGCAGGATATGAGCCTGGCGAGCCTGTTTAGTGGGTTGGCGCTGGCTAATGCTGGGCTGGGTGCGGTGCATGGATTCGCGGCTGTGATCGGCGGTATGTACGGTGCCCCGCATGGTTCTGTGTGTGCGCGCTTGCTGCCCGAGGTGATAGAAGTCAATTTGCGGGCGTTGAGCGAACGTGAGCCCGCCAGCCCTGCTATCCTCCGCTATCGTCACGTGGCCCAGCTTCTGACAGGCAACCAGGCTGCCAGCGAACAAGACGGCGCTGTTTGGGTGCGTGAATTGTGCAAAGAGTTGGATTTCCCGGACCTCAACCAATTCGGCATGCAGTTGGAGCATATTCCAGAGGTCGTGGAAAAAGCTCAAAAAGCCAGCAGTATGAAGCCTAATCCGATTCTGTTATCCTTTGAAGAATTGAGTGAGATCATGGTCCGAGCTTTATAGACCGGTAATTTGATGAGGTTGGAGCGGGTTTTAGTAATAATACAGCATCTACCATCACCCATCCTGATCGTAATTACATCTCCCAGGGCTATTGACGGAAAGCGCCCAGGCGGATAAAATACAGACCGCGTTGATCCTGTCGCCTCACGCGAGGCGGTTTTTTTTGTCGGAGGGCTACCATGCCGGAAATTGAAATGAACGAAGAATATCTTGCTCCTGAGGGGAATGCGAAAACCGAGGAGGAGCCCGAGATTGCAGCTGAGATCGTAAATCTATCCCAGACAAGCGTGGAAAACATCCACGCCGATCTGGTGCGGATGGCAAACAGCGCTGCTGCAAACGTCAATGCCAGGGAAATGGAAATCCACCAAAGCGCTCTCGGGCAGGTCCGGGCTGAAAAACTGACCCTGGATCAAGGTTTGGTTGGCTTTGTGGATACCGACCAGGCTGATTTGAGCACTGGCATTGCAGGAATAATACAAGCAAACCAGGTGGGCGTTACCGGCTCGAATATCGGATTTCTTACAGCTGCCTCCGCCGAAATACAGAACAGCCAGGCTGGACTGGTCGTGGCAGGCGAAGTAAAGGCTGAATCCCTGCGCACCGGTTTGCTATTAGCCCGCAACGTCGAAGGTAATGTGGAGACATTCCTGGATACTCCAAGAGCTGCACTGGCAGGATTAACCGCTGGTGTTGCGGCGGGTTTGGTTGTCCTGGTCACCAATTTACTGCTTCGGCGGAGGAGATAAACAAGTGTCATCCGGCTGAGGTCTACCGATGTGGATTTTTCAGCCGATAATCTATCATCAACCGGTTGCCGCCGGGAGGCAGCAGCAGGACATATACTTGAGGGGCGAAGGTAACCGGTGGGATGATCCCCATGTCGGTGAGAGGCGCCCCGAGGAAGGATAAAATGGAAGAACTTGTTTTACAGGCAAAACGCAGAGATGTAATCGGCAAGCAGGTCCGGGCACTGCGCCGGCAGGGACTCATACCGGCTGTAATCTACGGGCATCGTATCCAGCCGATTAACATCAGCCTGGATGCTCGCGATACGTCTCGCTTGCTGGCGGGCGTTACATCCTCCCATCTGATTACAATCAAGTTGGGCGATGAACAACACACCACTTTAGTGCGCGAAAAGCAACGCCATCCCGTCCAGGGTAATCTCATCCATGTGGATTTCTTGGCGGTTTCCATGACGGAAAAGCTGCGCGCCGATGTGGTGATTATTTTGGATGGAGATGCACCAGCTGTCAAGGATTACGACGGTGTTCTGGTCACTGGCATCGAAAAAATAGAAGTCGAGTGTTTGCCGGGCGATTTGCCCGAGCGCATCGTGGTAGATATCTCTTCGCTTACAGAAATCGGCAGCGCGATCTATGTCCGCGATATCCAACTCCCGTCTGTGGTGGAAAATCTCAGCGATGCAAACGAGATGGTTGTGCTGGTTACTGCTCCAGTGGCGGAAGAAGTAGAAGAAGCTGAGGTGGTCGAGGAAGCGGCTGAAGAACCAGAAGTCATCGAAAAGGGCAAGAAAGAGGAAGAAGAGTTTTAAGCATTTCGCTAATTTACAGCAGCCCGTGGAGATCGATCATTCACGGGCTGCGTTTTTTATTCCTCTGAGTTATTCAAGATACTTATCAGACCCAAAGTGAAACGTGCGCTGGCACCCCAAAGGATTTCGCCTTCATAGGGTTTGAAATAGACCACTGAAACCGGCTTATAAGGTCGCGGCAGGTGCCGATCCTGGATCGTATAGTTGGATGGATCCGCCAACCAGTCTAGCGGGACCGTAAAAACCCGGCTGACCTCGTCAGGCGCTAATTGGAACTCATAAGGCCAGGGTATTACTCCAACAACCGGCGTCACACGGTAGCTGCTGATGGTGACAAAGTCATTTAACTGCCCAAGGATACGAACGTCCTCTGGTAATACCCCAATCTCCTCTCTGGTTTCACGCAAGGCAGTACTGATCGCATCGGTGTCCTCTGGATGTGATCCCCCTCCTGGGAAAGCCACCTGCCCGCTGTGCAAATCCTCGGAATGTTCCGCCCGCCGGATGAGCAGCATATGCCATCCATCGGGTTTATTCAGTAAGGGGATGAGCACTGCCGCAGCGCGCAGCGGTTCTTTTAATACTCCGGGAGGATAGGGTCCATCGGTCGGCACAACCGAGCCTTTGGCCAACTGTTTGGCAATATGCTCTTCTGTAAGGTGCAGGTATCTTGAGCTCACGGTGTGTTATGGATCGCAGACATATTCTAGCGGCTATCTCAAAAACAGGTAGATATTTCACATAACCTAATTGAAATGACATCTATTCTGAGATATTATCTTCGACCAGTGCTGGTTGGACATCGAGATCGGAGACCATTGGACGGGCGAAAATCAAATACCCGGTATGGGCGATCATCCTGTCGGTTGGGCGAAGGCGGTCGTAGTTGGGTTTGTAATGGCGGAGCAGGATCTCGCATACCTCGGTGAAAGCGAAATTATTGTTATGCAGCACTGGCAGTAAGCGCTCCACCTGGTTTGTAGTCGGCAAGATGCAGCCGAAGAAACCGCCCGGTTTCAAGGCGGCGCGCACCTGAGCTATGTAGCCGTGTGGGTTGGGCAGGTCGAGGAAGACTGCGTCCGCATTCGTTTCATCGAATCCATCACGGATATCTTGAAGTTTCAGGGTCACTCTCTCCGAAAGGTCAAGGCGCTGCAGGTTTTTACGAGCCAGCTTCTGCATCTCTTCTCGGATCTCGTATGAGATGACATGACCTGCCGGTCCTACATTCCACGCCAGAGCAATGGTCAATGCACCCGAGCCAGTACCGGCTTCGATCACTTGTTGGCCTGGCCCGATGCCCATCATGATCAACACATAGCCGATATCTTTGGGGTACATGATCTGTGTGTTGCGCTTGGTTTCCATCAACAGATCACCCAAACCGGGCTGCAGGAGCCAGAAAATGCTCCCCTGGTGGCTGGAGACCTGGCTGCCCCATGATCGACCGATCAGGTCGTCAAACCGAACAACGCCGCGGTGGGTCTGCAGTTCCCCGCCAGGTTCCAGCCGCACAAAATATATCTTATTACTGGGACTGACCAATTGGGCCAAATCACCTTCCTGTGCGACTGCAGCGTCAGGCAGACTCATGCCAGCCACTTCTTGAAGTAATCAGTGATGGCGTTGTAGCAGGCAACCCGATTTTCGAATTTGAGCACATCGTGGCCCTCGTTCTCGAACATGAGATAGTCTACCTGTTTTCCGAGTTTACGAAGGTTTTCGACCACATCGCGCGATTCACGTTCGACAACCCTTGGATCGTTCTTGCCCTGGATGACCAGCAGAGGGCATTGGAGCTGTTCGAGATAGGTGCTAGGAGACATCTCTTTGAGATGCAGGCGGTCAGTTTCGTCACCAGGATCCCCGACCGAGATTTTGAAATAGGGTTTCCATGTCTCCGGGATGCGCTCCATAAAGGTGACAAGATCATACGGTCCAAACATATCCACCGCTGCAGACCAAAGCTCGGGATGCCGACCGGCTTGCATCAAGGTCATGTAACCCCCGTAGGATCGTCCCACAATGCCTGCCCGCCTGACATCCAGACGTGGATCATTTGGCAGCACCTGTGTCATCGCATGGACGTGATCCAGGCGATCTTTGCCGCCCCAGTCCCGGTCGACTTGCTTGGTGTAATCAAGACCATAGCCCGTGCTGCCGCGCACATTCGACACGAAAACGGCAAAGCCATTCAATGTGAGGAACTGGATCAGGGGCATTGAGAACCAGGCAAAGTCCGGTCTTTCCTGGCCTTGCGGGCCTCCATGGATGTAGTAAACCAAGGGTCGCGGTCCCTGGAAGCCGAGCACAGGCGCCGGCAGGTACAAACGAGCGGAAACCCTGGTGCCATCAAACGATATAAATGGAGCATCTTCTCCTGGTGACAGCCATTCGGTGGGTATGCCCAATATGCGCTCGTTGGTGTGCCTTATTATTATGGATCGGGATTCACCTTCGACGGTATAGATTTGAGTCGGTGATGTGGCTGTCGAAAATGCTAGGATAAACCGGTCGCCCGGCTTATCATATGTTACTGCTTCCAATACTCCGTTCGATATCAAGCCATCGCCACATATGACGGATATAACGCTCATACATTGAGATGTCTCGTCATATTCGGCTTCATACAGCCAGGTACAGCCATCGATGTTGTATTGAAGGAGATAGCGGTTCTCTCTTAAGTGTTCCAGAGATTCAAATTCTCCGAGTCCTTTGTGGGGTAAATTATCGATGCTCACCGATTTGACTTCGCTAGGGTCTTTCAGGTCAAGATATCCCAAACCCAGTGTATCGCTGAACAGCGCTGTGCCTACTAGTAGTCTTGTATCCTCTTTGGTAAATGATGGAGTGAAGAATGCATTCAAGGGCACCTGTTGATCCGGCTGACGCATTTCCAGGGGCACGCCATAGAGTAGGCTTTTGCTTGGGGCGCCTCGCTCCCAGAGGTACAGGACATTATCCCCGATCGTATAGTCGTCTCGCAGCACTACCTTTGTATGATTTGCATTTGCTTCAAGGGCTGCAAATCCCCACTGGCTTTCGCCCAGCTTGACCAGCTCCCCGGTATTTAAATTGCCCTGGAAAGCTACAACTACCTGTTGTGTGTGCGATTCTGCCCCTAAATAGACTATGTTGCGATCTGGGTCACACTTGGATAGAAATACCCGGTAGTCTGATAGCTGGTCTCCGAATGCCCGCTCTGGGAATCCGCCATCGATGGGGATTAACATCGGCTGGTAGTTTTCGTCCCCATCATGATCGATCATTACCAGGATCTTTTTCATGCCTGGGAAAACGTAGAAAGATTTACCTCCAATCAGGTGAGGATTTTGCAGCGCGATCTGAGGCGGTAAAAGCGGCTCGGGTACGCTGCCTCCGTAATCCATGGCGTACAGGCTGATATGCCCGCTTAAATTGCTGAGGAAATAAATACGATTTCCTACCAATTGTGGGCGCAAGAATAAACGAGCTGAGAGCATCGATTCGATCTGGATCATTGTTAATATTCTCCCAAACAGGATTGTGTCTTCAGCATTACCTGATCACCATGAATCCAAATACTCGTTGGAAATGCTGATCGACTTGAGCACACTATCTTACCATGAAGATCAAAACCGATCTCGTGCGCATTGGGATTCATCCGGTAAATGGTCAATTTCTCTCAGCAAGATGCCGGGAACTATTTCGACCACCATAGAAACCCTTGACGTTTTAACTTGGCGCTGATAATATTGCTCCCTGTAACGGTGGCACGTGTGTTCTGTCGGGAAGTCGTACGAATCCGGTCTGGACAGATGCGCTTTCTGTTTAGGCCTTTTTTGTTACTCGGCACTACCGGTGATATACGACAATGCAAGGACTACGTGAACGCCCAACCCTTTTATATACTTTGTAAGGAGAAAGAAAGATGAGTGAACGGATTTCTGGCACAGTAAAGTGGTTCAATGCCAGCAAGGGCTATGGGTTCATTGAACGCCAGGGCGGCCCGGATGTGTTTGTCCACTTTTCGGCGATCCAATCGGATGGCTACCGCACGCTCCGCGAGGGGCAAGCGGTGGAATTCACCATCGAGCAGGGTCCGAAAGGCCTCCAGGCTGCAAATGTCGTAGTCGCCAATTAATTAAATATCACTACCTAACAACCGCCACCGGCTAAAGATACCGGTGGCGGCTTTTATTTCCGGGATACCTCTACCAGGCTCAGCCAATAGCCAACGAACAGAAAGAGGGCGCTGAAGACGGTCGCCATTCCCAGCCTGAGTTGCCCCAGGCTACCGAAGGTCCAGCCAAGCTGGACTGCCAGGAAATGCCCCAGCCAGAATCCAGCCCATCCCAATACCAGGTATAAGAGCAAGCGCCATATGCTCCCGCCGCGCCAGAGGTGAAAAGCCGCTCCATACAGGGTTGAGATCAGCAGTCCCAACAACAGGGTTGGTAGTGTCATATAATGCCTCCCCCCAAACAGATGTCATCGTCGTAGATCACTGCAGCCTGTCCGGGTGTGATATCGCGAAGAGGTTCTTCGGAATGGATTTGTATCTTGTTAGCGCTCAAGGGATTGACCTGTGCCCAGGCATCCCGGGCTTTATAGCGGATTTTTACCTGCGCTCGAAATGGTCCAGGCGGTGGTTCTCCACGCACCCAATTGGCCTTCTCGACCATTAATTCTGATGAGCCAAGCTCATCCTCAGTTCCAACAATCAGGGTGTTCTGAGGGATATTTTTCTCCAGGACATATAAGGGCTGGGTGTGAGCAATGCCCAGACCTTTTCGCTGACCTATCGTATAGAAAGGGAGTCCCCGGTGCTCGCCGAGTCTCTCTCCTGAGCGCGTCTGGATCATGCCAGGTGAAGCGATGCCCGGTGAGTTTCGCAGCAGGAACTCCCGGTAGTCATCGCCTGCCAGAAAGCACAAATCCTGGCTGTCGGGGCGACTGGCGACAGCCAGGCCCAGACTCTCCGCCAACTGGCGTACCTGTGGCTTGGTAAAGTCGCCGATCGGAAAGAGGGCGTGCTCAAGCTGTGCCTGCGTGAGCACGTGCAAGACATAGGATTGGTCTTTCTGGCGGTCAACAGCCCGCAGCAGCTGGATTCTCCCATCCGTATCGTTGCTGAGACGCACATAGTGACCGGTTACCAGGTAATCCGCTCCGAGCGCCAGGGCATGGTTGAGCAGATATTCCCAACGGATATATCGATTACAGGCCAGGCAAGGGTTGGGAGTTATCCCTTGCGCATAGCCTTCGATGAAGTAGCCTACCACGATCTCTCGGAAGATTTGCTGAGCATCAATGGCATAAAATGGGATACCTAACCGGGCCGCAACCCGGCGAGCCTGTGCCATGGCATCCGGCGTACAGCAACGATTGGAGTCAGCTTTGCCTGGCTCGCTCCATAATCTCAACATCATCCCGATCACATCGTAGCCTTGCTGCTTAAGTAAGGCAGCCGCGACCGAGCTATCGACCCCGCCGCTCATCGCTACCACAACCCTGCTCCGAGATGGCATGCGCATCACCTCATTGAACGGAGCTGCTGGATTAATTTCGGGAGAACCACGACAAAACTCTCCACTGCACCTTGGGTTGATTCACTTCCCAGCGTAACACGCAGCGAACCCAACCCCCAATCCCTGGTATAGCCTAGTGCAGTCAAGACTTCCGATGGCTCGGGGCTGCCAGTTTTACAAGCTGACCCTGATGAGCAGGCAAAGCCTTCTACATCTAATAACATTAATAAGGCATTGCCATCGACATGATGAAACACAAAACTGGCGTGGTTCGGTAAGCGGGATTGTTGGTGACCGGTTAATCTCGCTTCCGGTATAACCTGCAAAATGTGCGCAATGATGAAATCACGCAAGGGGAGTAAATGAGCATGCCGCGTCTGGCGTTCTTGCTGTGCGAGCAGTAGAGCTTCTGCCATTCCAACGATATAGGGTATGTTTGACGTCCCGGCGCGATAACCAAATTCTTGCCCTCCACCGGTTTGGACTGGAAGAAGCCTTGTGCTGTTACGCACATACAGCGCGCCCACACCCTTGGGACCATAAAATTTATGTGCGCCAATCGAAAGCAGGTCAACTTGCAGGTGATCTACATCCAACGGTAGATAAGCGGCAGCCTGGACCGCATCCGTGTGAAAAGGGACGCCTCGGTCACGACAAATTTCACCGATTTCCCGGATGGGATTCAGCGTACCGATCTCGTTGTTGGCATAGATAACCGAGACCACAGCCGTATCCGGTCTCAGGTGCTGGGCTACCTGCGTGGGTGATACTTGCCCGGTCTCGTCAACAGGCAGGTATTCCAATTCGAATCCGTACACTTCAGCAAGCTGTTCAGCCGTGCGCGAGACAGCATGGTGTTCGACCGGACTGATCAGGATGTGCTTTGCGTCTCGAGACTGCCGGGCTGCCAGTGCCGCGCCTCGCAGCGCAAGATTATCACTTTCCGAGCCGCAGGAGGTGAAAATCACTTCACTTGGATTGCAAAACAGACACCTGGCGATGATTTCTCGAGCGTTCTCCATGGCTGCTTCGGCCTGCTGACCGAAAGTGTGGATAGAAGACGGATTACCGAAGTACTCGGAGAAATAGGGCAGCATTACCTCGAGCACTCGCCGGTCGACGGGGGTGGTAGCCGCGTAATCGAGGTAGATCTTATCAGCGCTCATAGGCAGGATTATAACGTAACCGGAAGGATAACTTCATGCGATCCAGGGGGGTTATAAGGCTAATTGTCCCAGGAAATAGGGCATCATAACGCGCCACCAGGGCCAATCATGGTTGACATCGCTCCCCCAGATGTCAATTTTATGGGGTATCCCTTTTTCGTCCAAAATATGCATCAAGGCATAGGCGTCCGCCAGCATAGCATCTTCCCACGCCCCTTGCCCGGCGCATATGATAATTGTGCTTTGCCGGTAGAGATCCAGGTACCAGGGATCTGTCAGATTGGGCAGGTAGAAGAGAGGGCAGTTGAAGTACACATTATCGTCAACATAATCGTCGATGAACATTCGCAGTTGAAACAGCCCGCTCAGCGCGATGGTAGTATCAAAAACGTCTGGGTGGCGGAAGAAAAAATTACCTGCATGGTATGCGCCCATGCTGACACCAGTGGCGATCAATTTTTGGCTGCTTCCGGCACAATGATGCTGGATAAATGGGACAACCTCCCGAGTGATGTAGCGGTCATAATCTTCATGGCGGCGGGCACGATCCGCTGGGTGGGCAATCCAATTTGCCCACGATTCGTTATCCAGGCTGTCTATTGTGTAGACTTTGATCTTGCCTGCTTCAATATAGCTGCTGATGGCATCGATCATGTGGAAATCTTCATATTCGTAGAAACGCCCTCCCTGAGCCGGGAATACCAGCATGGGCTTTCCGCTCCATCCATAGACCTTGAGCTCCATATCGTGACTGATGTTTTGGCTGTACCATTTATGGTATTCTACCTGCATGCTTCACCTGTCAGCCTTCTTATGGATGTAATCAGCCATTGCATAGATTTCCTGCAGATCTGGAGAGCGCACCAGATAACCGTAATCTCCCAATGCAGCGCTGAAGATGCCGCTGATGGATTCGTGAAAGACCAGCCCACTCCCCAGATAGGCAATGATCTGTTCATGAGAGTGCTTATAGCTGCGGTTGAATTTTCTGCTCACATAACAGCAGTGATATTTCCGGGTGTACGTGGATGTGAAATGATTGTGCACAATGATGTTAGCCCATTCGCGATATATGTCGATATCATTGGCAAAATTGAACATATCGGTGGTCATACCACCCGGTGGGCGAATGTTGACTTCCAGTGCTACGATCCGACCCGTGGTATCGCGGAAGAATTCGAAGTGAAAGAAACGTTCACGGACATTGAAAGCTTTCAAAGTCCGGCGTCCAGCGTCTTCCAGATCAGCTGGGATGTCGCGTAACGAGTAATAATAGATATCGGCGTCCTCGTTCACTGTCTCCATAATTCCCAAACTGTACTGGTGAGATGTGTAAAATACTGCTTTGCCATCACGGTCGCATAATCCATCGAAAGTGCAAATGATACCCGGGATAAATTCTTCAATGATGTAATCAACCGGCGGCTTCTGTTCGAAAAATCCTTCCAGCTCGGCGTCAGTATAGATTTTATACGTTTTGGCTGCACCCACACCGATATCAGGTTTGGCAACAACCGGGTAACCGGTGTCTTTGACCAGCCGCTTTGCATCGCGCAGGTTGTGCACCACTTTGCCCTGCGCTACTGGGATGCCGGCCTTGATAAATGTTTGCTTCATCAAGGATTTTCTCTTTACTCTACCAATTTCCACTGCAGTAAGCCCAGGGATGTTGAAATCTGTTCGTAAGCGTGCTTCAGTTTCTAGCCAGTGTTCGTTAAGCGAGTCGATCCGATCAATTTTTCCATAGCGGTGAGTGAAGAGACCCAAAGCGCGCAACAGCTCGTCGTAACGATGCATGTCGTTAACACGGTAATACTCCGTGAGGGCTGACTTGAGCTCATTCTTCAACGAGTCATAGGGCTCGTCAGCAAGTCCTAGTACAGTAACACCGAGCTGGTTGAGGTGATAGCAGAATTGGTAGTAGTTGGGAGGGAAATGGGGCGAAAGGTAGACGAAGTTCATCAAATCTCTCCTTGATAGGCGAATAGCTACAATTTATACGCTAACTCGCTGAAATACGCAACCACCAACCTTATCTAGGCATGCGTAATTA
>CAZGIX010000071.1:0-20686 GCA_964525785.1 uncultured Anaerolineaceae bacterium | reverse complement strand
GGCGGCTACGCCGCCCACACCACACAACCCAAACCCACAACATTTGAGTGCACCCCAATAAACGCGGACTGTTTACTTTTCATTGCTTGTGGTATATTCAGGCAGAGGAGGATGCTATGAGCGCAAGAGTTCTGGTGATCGAAGACGATGAGGCGATACTGAAGTTTTTACGCCGGGGATTGGCATATGAAGGTTATCAAGTTGACACAGCGGGTGATGGGCAGTCGGGGCTTGCCCTCGCCAGAGATAATCCTCCTGACCTGGTTGTGCTTGATCTGATGCTCCCGGGTATTGATGGGCTGGAAGTATGCCGTCGCCTGCGCGCTGGAGGACCGGTTCCGATCCTGATCCTGACAGCCAAAGATACGGTCAATGACCGCATTCAGGGTCTGGATATGGGGGCGGACGATTATATGGTAAAGCCATTCAATCTGGATGAGCTCCTGGCGCGCATCCGCGCTCTGCTGCGCCGGGCTCAGCCCTCCCGCCCGCAGGTTTTACGCTTTGCTGACCTTTCGCTGGATACCGGTACACGCCAGGCCTCCCGTGGTGAACGGGTAATTGCGCTGACAGCCAAGGAATACGAGTTGTTGGAATTATTCTTACGCCATCCCCGCCAGGTGATGACGCGTGACATGATCTTCGACCGCGTTTGGGGTTACGATTTCGGCGGCGAGAGCAATATTATCGAGGTCTACATCCGCTATTTGCGACAGAAGCTGGAAGCCGAGAATGAAGCGCGGCTGATTCACACCGTGCGCGGCATGGGGTACGTTCTGCGCGAGTCGAACTGAGTCTCCCTGGTTCGATGGCGTCTGCCGCTATCTAGAACGGTGGTGTAGATCGATTCAGGCACAGACGCCAGGGATCAGGGATGTCACTACGCGCTCGTTTAGCCGTTTTATATACAACGATTGTTGGGGGAATTTTACTGCTCTTTGGGGTGGCAGTATACACAGCGGTCAACGTCAGCCTGACCGCTCAGGCCGATGATATCCTGATCCGGGCTGTCGACGAAATTTGGCCCAATATCTATGTGGATACTTCCGGAGGGTTGGGCATCCAGCCAGCCTCCGGATTGGATCTGGCAACGGGCATCTTGTTCCAGATGTGGGGGCGCGATAAAACGCTGCGATTTACGAATATCCCCCAGGTGGATGTCTCGCTGGACGCAGGACAATTGAATTCAAACCAGCCAGTATTTAGAGATTCCAACCTGGATACGGCGGTCGGGTCTATACACCTGCGCGTGTTGAGTGTCCCATTAGTCGTGGGGGAAAGAGGCCGTTCCGTAGGTACGCTGCAGGTCGCCACCAGCCTGGCAATTGTGGATGCCACTCAAAAATCATTGCTGGTAGTCCTCGTGATTGGGGCGATCATTGCCATGGTCGTCGCCGGTCTGGCGGGTTGGATCAGCACCCGTCAGGCGCTGGCTCCCTTGGGTGATGTTACCAAAGTTGCCCTTCAGATCACCCGCGCCGACGATCTGTCGAGACGTATTCCCTACAACGGTCCTGCCGATGACGAGGTGGGACAGCTGATCAATGCTTTCAACCAGACGCTGAGCCGGCTGGAGAATCTGTTCAATACACAGCGCAGGTTTATCGCGGATGTCGGTCATGAGCTGAGAACACCTCTGACTGTGATTCGCGGAAACGTTGACCTGATGCGGCGTATGAACAGCATGGATGAAGAATCGATGGACAGCATTGAGAGCGAGGTCGATCGCCTGACCCGGCTGGTGGGCGATTTGCTGCTGTTAGCTCAAGCTGAATCTGGGAAGCTGCCGTTAGGTCGCCGCCTGGTGGAGCTGGACACATTAATGTTGGAAGTGATGCAGCAAATGCGGGTGTTGGCAAAAGATAAGCTCCAGATGCGAATCGGGGAGATCGACCAGGTGTTGGTCTGTGGTGATCAGGATCGCTTGAAGCAAGTACTTGTCAACCTGATCGGTAATGCGATCAATTACACTCCGGCCGGCGGCGAAGTTGTGATGGGGTTGGGGAAAGAAGGCGATCGGGCGCGCCTGACCATCCGAGATACCGGACCCGGCATACCACCGGAGGACTTGCCGCATATATTCGAACGGTTTTATCGGGGAGAAAAAGCAAGAACCCGCGGCAGAGGTGGGAAAGGTTTCGGATTAGGATTATCTATTGCCTATTGGATTGTCCGCAATCACGGGGGACTGATCGAAGTGAGCACTTCGAATGAGAACGGGACTACGTTCTGTATATGGCTTCCCCTGGCTCAGGGGGATTGCACTGAAGAAACGTAATTCACGCCAGTACGGGACAAGAGTTTTTGTTGTAGTTTTGGACAGCTTCGCCGTCCAAAACTACAACAAAAGTCCTCATTTCCCTGAGCAGTAGTGGCAGGTCGTTTTCCAACCGGGAACCGATCGTTCTAAATTCCAGCCTGGTGTAGCTAAAATCTGGATTTACTCCCCGGCGTTCGAGACGATTTGGCCGTCAGCGAAACGGGATGGTAGGTAGGTTCTGGTCGTGTGTAGACGGATTCGGAATTGGAGGCGGGCTTGGGTGCCGGGCGGGCAGCTGACAGAGATGGGCTGGATGCACGCGGTGCCAGGGGCATCTGCGGTTCGTTCAGTGTGCGGACATTGGCGGCGGGGCGCTGGACACGTGAGTAAGTCCGCTTGTCCGCCAGGGAGAACAACCGGTTGCCAGCCACAGAGAACGTACCGATGATCAGGACCCGGATCAGCCATACCATTACCGCTACGAAGATCGGTACAGCCCGCAGCAGGGTCTCGCGGGCGATGACGGCGTTGCCCAGAGACTGGTGGTTTAGAATGGCGATGGAGATTCCCCACCAGGTCAGCATGGCATTCATTGTGGCTGCCAGCAGCCAGGCACCGAACAGGTACCAGACCTCGTTCATGTCATCGCTGCCAGCTTCAGGGGTGAACAGCCGTGCAATGCCCGCGAAATCGATTCCGCAGAAGGCCAGCGCCAGGATCGTAGCCCATTGGATTCCCAGGAAAGATAAATTTCCAAGCAGATCTGTAAGCGCAAACTCGGTCGTGCTGTAATTGAAGATCTCGAAAGCGACCAAAGCTGCGATAAGGACGGCGCCGAAAGCCATCCCACGCTGTAGCTTGAAGCGCTGCAGCATCGCACTGATGTTCTGATTGCGAGCGAATGTCGTATTCATGACTGCCTCCTGACCTCTCCTTACATGGCTCTGGTGACTTTGCCGAAGTG
Organism: uncultured Anaerolineaceae bacterium; assembly: GCA_964525785.1. Taxonomy (GTDB): domain Bacteria; phylum Chloroflexota; class Anaerolineae; order Anaerolineales; family UBA4823; genus JAQBDA01. The sequence continues at coordinate 17,462 of CAZGIX010000071.1, read as the reverse complement.
AGTGGATGAACTTGTGGCTATCTTCCTTGATCTCGTGAATTCGAGAATCTCCTGGTTGACATAAACCGAAATATAGATATAATATAGAACAGTTGTTCTAATTTGTCAAGAGGCAATTTCCAGAATCTAGGTCTGAATATTGAGGAGGTAGACATGGGGATCGGCCCATTTTTAGTGATCAGGGGCACCATACTGGGCAGTGTCATCATCGGTCTGTTTAGCTGGCTTATTACGGCTGGCATCTCGTTGCCTGCTCAAGCCAGGGCAGAGTCGATACCAGCTCAGTCAGCAGCTCAACCGGTTGTTCAGGAAGCTGTAGCTCAGGATGCGGTAGTTCAAGACTACCCGACGGTTTCGTGCTCCGTCAGCGCGAAGTACTCCGACAAAATTCTCCAGTGGTGCGATTTGATATCCAAGTATGCTGAAAAAAACGGGCTTCCGCCGGATCTTGTCGCGGCCCTGATCGTACAGGAGAGTGGTGGGAATGCCTCTGCATATTCTCACAGTGGAGCGGTTGGCTTGATGCAGGTGATGCCGCGTGATGGGTTGGCTGCCAGCTTTATGTGTAAAAATGGACCTTGCTTTTCCGGCCGACCTTCCAGCAATGAGCTTTTCGATCCTGAGTTCAATATCAAGTACGGGACGAAAATGCTGGCAGGTTTGTTGAATCGCAATGGAAATATCCGTGAAGCATTGAGAGCCTATGGACCGATGGACGCGGGCTATTCTTATGCCGATAAGGTGCTTGGCATCTACGAGCGCTACCGTCAGTAGCGCGCCTATGATTCGCAGTGGTAAACCTGCAGTCCGTGCTCAACCAGGCGTCCCTCCGTGTAAACAAATTTTCCGGAAAAGATCCCCGGTTTATCCAGCCAGGGCAGGAAGTGCCGGTCTCCCTCCCATAGATTCAGATCAAGCAGCGCATCGTCATCGACCCAACTTAAGGTGCCTTCAGGTGAATCGCCTATCTCCCCCTCGAAGTCGGGCACGACAAATACAAATGCATACCAGTCTTCATTGTTGGCAAATTGGGGGAAAGTCAGCAGTCCCTTCAGGATCAACTCCCTGGCATGCAAACCCGACTCCTCATAGATTTCCCTGATCGCGCATTCTTCGGGGGTTTCACCCGCTTCCAGCTTGCCTCCCAGACCGTTCCATTTACCCGAATGAACATCATTGGCTTTCTTGATCCGGTGGACCATCAGGGTCTTTCCATTTCTCTTCAGGTAGCATATCGTGGCAAGTTTCATTCGCTTTACTTCATTCCCAGGGATTTTCCATCGTCTGGATTAGGATTGCAGTTCCTGATTCGCTGATTTGAATTATATACTCTCCTACTCGTTATGATAAACTATGCGCCATATGAATCCTCAACGGATTGTGATCAAGTTGGGAACGTCCACATTGACTGCAGGAACGCCGCGGCTCTCGACCCCCCGGATGGTAGATCTGGTCAAGCAGATGTCGCAGCTTGTAAATGATGGTTGTGAGATTGTGCTCGTCACTTCCGGAGCGATCGCCGCCGGACGCGAGTGGTTGAACTATCCGCAGCTATCAAAAGACATCCCCAAGAAGCAAATGCTTGCCGCGGTAGGCCAACTCCGCTTGATGGCGCTCTACGAGCAGCTTTTCAACCTATACGACCTGCGCATCGGTCAGGTGCTGCTGACACGTTCCGATCTCAGCGACCGCCGTCGCTACCTGAACTCCCGCAATACCCTGGATGCGCTGCTGGCCCACAAGGTAGTCCCCATCGTCAATGAGAATGATACCGTCGCTACCGAAGAAATCCGCGTAGGCGATAATGACAATCTCTCTGCCCTGGTTGCCAACCTGATCGAAGCCGGCATGCTGCTAATCTTGACCGACCAACCGGGATTGTTTACCTCCGATCCCAGGCGCAATCCTTATGCCCAGCTGGTCGAGGTGGTGAGCGGCAATGAGATCCCAGACGAATTGTGGCAAGCCGCGGGTGGTGCGAACAATCTGCTCGGGACTGGGGGGATGTTCACCAAGCTTCAGGCGGCTGACCTGGCGCGCCGTTCCGGTGTAATGGTGGTGATCGCCGGCGGGAGCGTCCCGGATGTGATCGTGCGCGTCGCTTCTGGCGAGAGCATAGGCACGCGCTTTCTGCCGGTCGAAAGCGTAATAGAAAGCCGCCAGCGATTTTTACTGACTGGGGGGCGGTCAGGTGATCAACTGATCCTGGATGATGGCGCCGTACAGGCCATCGAAAAGGGGGGCAGCCTGCTGGCGGTCGGGTTAACCAAAGTATGTGGAAAATTCGACCGCGGTGATATTGTGCGCCTGCTGGACTCGGGCGGCCGCGAGATCGCACGCGGCCTGGTCAACTACTCGTCCTCCGACCTGCTGCGCGTTCGCGGCCAGCGCTCCTCAGAAATTGAGCGAATCCTCGGCTATGCCTATGGCGATGAAGTTATCCATCGCAATGATATGGTGCTGCTATGAATATAGTTGATATGGGGATGAAAGCTCGGGCGGCATCGAAGCAGCTGGCGCACGCTTCCAGCCAGCTGAAGAATGCCGTCCTGAACAGTATCGCCGATGGCCTGTCGGCTGAGTCGCAGGCGATACTGTCTGCAAATGACCGTGATGTCGCTGCCGGCAGGCGGGAGGGACTGGCGCCAGCTATGCTGGACCGGTTATCCTTAACCCCTGATCGCCTGGCAGGTATGGTTGTTGACCTGCGCTCAGTGGCACGGCTTACGGATCCGGTGGGTGATCGCTTTGATGAACAGCTCTTACCCAATGGGCTGAAGGTTTGCAAGCAGCGTGTGCCGGTAGGTGTGCTCGGGGTGATCTACGAGGCCAGGCCCAACGTGACGGTAGATGTAGCCGGCCTGGCGATAAAGACCGGCAATGCGGCTATCCTGCGCGGCGGCAGTGAGACGTTGAATTCAAACCGCGCCCTGGTGTCGGTCATCCGGAAGACCCTTACCGGTCACGGTCTGCCGGCGGACGCGATCCAATTTATCGACGATGTGGATCGAGCGCGGGTCATGGAGCTGCTGCAGATGCATGACTATGTGGATATGCTGATCCCCCGCGGGGGCGCCGCCTTGCACCAGTTTTGCCGAGAGAACAGCCGCATCCCGGTGATCACTGGCGGTATCGGCATATGCCATTTATTTGTGGATCAATCTGCCGATCTGGAGGCCGCTCTGAGCGTAATCCGTAACGCCAAGGTGCAGCGTCCAACTGTGTGCAACGCGCTGGATACTGCCCTGGTCCATCGCGCGGTTGCAGCAGAGTTCATTCCCAAATTGGTGGATTTATTAGAGACGGATGGCGTTTCCTTTCGGGTAGACGAGGCGGCTCTGGCCTGTCTGCGATCGGCTGCGGGCGGAATTCCGAATTCGGTCACCTCGGCTGGTCCGGGTGATTTCGATATCGAGTGGCTGTCATTGGTTCTGGGGTTGAAGGTAGTCGATAGCCTTGATGACGCCATCGACCATATCGCCCTGCACAGCACTGCTCATTCGGACGGCATCCTGACCGGCGATGATGCCAACGCCAGGCGTTTCGTGGCGGAAGTAGATTCAGCCGCTGTATATGTCAACGCCAGCACGCGTTTCACGGATGGCGGTCAGCTAGGATTGGGTGCTGAGGTAGCCGTCTCCACCCAGCGGCTGCACGCGCGTGGGCCCATGGGGCTGCGAGAACTGACCACGTATAAATGGGTGATTCAAGGCGACTATCACATCCGGCAATAGCCAGCTGGCTGGTGATGTAGGCCTTGTGGATAAAATAAACCTTCCCCGTGTGTTGCCGGGGAAGGTCTTTTTTATCCTGGGTGGAGGAGATCAGTCCTCGCTGCGACTGCCCAGTTGGTGATCGAGCATCAGCATAGCGTTGGGATGGTCGCCGATCATCTTGAGCTGCTCTACGATGGCGGAGGCGTTCTTCTCCTCCTCCACCTGCTCGTTGATAAACCAGTGCAGCATTGTCTGGGAGGGGTAGTCCTTTTCTTCAACAGCCAGGGCGTATAAAGAATGGATCATTGCCGTAACCTTCTTCTCGTGCTCCAGCACCTGCTCGAAGGCGATCAGGAGCGATTTCCACTCCGCGGGCGGCTGGCCGATGGCTTTTAGGGTCACTCGCCCACCGCGATCATTGACGAAATCGAAGAATTTCATCGCATGCTCGACCTCTTCATTGCTCTGCATGCGCATCCAGCGCGCCGTGCCGGGCAGATTGGCAGCTTCGAAGTGGGCGGACATCGCCAGGTACAGGTAGGCGGAGTAGAGCTCATTCTTGGTCTGTTCATTAATTGCATCTTGCACAGTCTTATTTAGCATGGGTGTCTCCTTAATTGATCATATTCGGTGGGATTTAAGGTCATCAAGTCTTAAGCGAACAGCGTTTATCGTCATTCGTCCCTGAGATATTATACATGTGAATTTGTGTACGGCCGCGATTATTACAAAGTTCTTATAATGATGGCGCCTCCGCCCATCACTCTAGGGCTATTCCGGCCAAAGAGCCTCTTCCGGAAGCTCTATGTCGGTGAGCGCTTGTATATCTTGTGCTGATAGCTGTAGGTCCAAAGCGCCAAGATTCTCGCGCAAATGCTCGATTTTCGAGGACATAGGTAAGGCGATCACATTGGGTTGGCAGATCAGCCATTGGAGCGCCACCTGGGTCGCTGTAGCGTTATATTTTTCGGCGATGCGTCGAATCGATGGGTCGTTTATCAGGTGGCCGCGGTCGATGGGTGAGTAAGCAGTCAGCAGAATGCCGTTCTGCTGGCAGTAATCCAGCACTCCATTCTTGACATATTCACGGTTGTGCAGGTTGTAGGGCACCTGGTTGGTGACCAGCGGGGTGTCGGATAAAGCCTTGGCGCGTTTTAGCTGCTCAAGGTTGAAATTGCTGACACCCAGATGGCGGATTTTGCCCTGCTCTACCAGCTCATTGAGCGCCCGGAAAGTCTCTTCGAGGGGGATATCCCGGTTGGGGCGGTGGATCAGGTACAGGTCCAAATAGTCTGTTTCCAGGCGCCGCAGGCTGTTTTTTAATGCCTTCAGGGTATCCTGGTAGTTCATCGTGATATGCCAGACCTTGGATGTAATGAACAGGTCCTGGCGTTTGAAACCTTTTATTGCCCGACCGACCAGTTCTTCGGTGTGACCTTTGCCGTACATCTCAGCGGTGTCAAGGTGGGTGTAGCCGAGCTCAATGGCGTTACGGATGACCTTCAGGAACAGGTCGTCCCGTGAATAATCGGGGGTCATACCTCCCCCAAGCCCCCAGGTCCCCTGTCCAAGCACAGGGATACGATCGCCGTTATAAAGCGTAGCATATAACATGGCTGTTTCCTCCTAACTGTAGAGAGCTGTCTTCTACGTACCAGCAGTTGCGTGGTTCAGGAGAGTTGGTAGGTGTTTCGGCGCGCCTCACCCGCCGAAACACCCTCATGCCGGGCTGCCCGCATCCCACCAGGTGCGTAATCCAGGCACAATATATTGAATAGATTAGGACTTACGCAGTTGAGGGAGGAAGTGGGTGTTTGGGCGGGCGCAGCCCGCCCAAACACCCACACTTTTCTCCTGAACTGCGTAACTTCATTAGATATTACCATAATAATCTGTTTAGAAACCCAACTCGCTGAGGATATCTTTCTCGGTGCGCGCCGGCGCCGGCTTGCCAAGCAGCTCCTCCCAGAAGGAATCATCGTAGCGGCGAGAACGCACCGGCAGCGGCATAGGCACACCCCAACCGAGCAGGAGCACTTCCTCTTTGGGCTGCAGCCGGGCGAGCATGCCGCGTAGGGTCTCCCTGCCTGCCAGTCCGGAGAGCACGGCGCGGATATCGTCCTCGTCACCCAGCCAGCCGGAGATGCGCGTGCCCAGCTGAGACATAACCTCATCGTAGATCTGTGAGGGACGCTGGTCGACGATCAGTAGGGTAACATAATACTTGCGCATCTCCCGGGCTATGGTGCTGAAAGTGGTCTGAGCAGCCATCTCCCGGTTCAGCAGTTTGTGAGCCTCCTCCACCACGATTACCAGCGGTCGAGGCTCGTCTTTACCCGTAGTGCGGAAGGCATTGGTGCGCTGCTCCCAGCGTTCGCGGATCTTACGCGTGAGCAGGTTGCTCACCAGCAGGTAATCCAGGTCGCTCTCATGCCGGCCGAAGGACAGTACAATGTGCTGCCCGGCTTCCAGGGCTTTGATAATCTCGCCCACACTGTCGGCGGCGGGTTTCTCTACCACATAGGGCAGGTTGAAGACACGCCCGAGCTTGGAGTGCAGACCCTCGGCTGCCATTACGTTGACCCCCGCCCGGTAGGCCCAGAATGCCACGCTGTCGGGAGCAGGCACTTTCTTGCCATCCTCGGTCTCCACAGTTGCGCCCGAGCGCATTTCCTCGAAGCGGGTAAACCAGTTGTGCTGGAATTCCGCATACAGCGCATCCAGCGTGGTGGGGGTAGTCTCTTTCAAATTCAGCTCGCTGGTGAGCATCTCGATATCGGCCGGGTAGATATCCGATTTGGCGATCTCCAGGTTGAAATCGGGAGTCTGGCCGCGGATCTGGGCACCCTGCCCCAGGCCGACGACACGCACTCGACCGGGGAAGCGGGTGCGCAGCCCGGTAACACGCTGACCCGTATCCGAAGCCGTGTCGTCAAAGCCATACTCGTTGTGCATATCCAGCACAAGCACTGCGGCGCGGTTGTGGTGGATCAAGCCTGCCAGCACGAGGCGTGTCAGGAAAGACTTGCCCGTGCCTGTGGCCCCGAACACACCCGACGAGCGCTGCACAAATTTGTCCAGGTTGATGCACACCGGGTGTCCCTGCTCGCGGGTGTAGCCGATGACGAAGTTTCCGGCCTCGCCGGATTTTCCGAAAATCTCGGCGATATCACCGGGACCTGCCAGGCACACCGTTGAATGGTGCGGAGGGACGGTCTTGACCGGCAGTGGGCGAGGCTCATCGCGCAAACCAAGTGCGATCTCCTCACGCCAGCGCGCGTATGCCGGGCTGGCGGGGTCCGGACCGCGCTCGAGCATCAAAGCCGGCAGCACTTCCAGGTTTGTGTACAGGGTCTGTCCGTGCAGCAGCTGGGCAACCTGGGAGGGCAGCCGCGCTTCACTTTGCTCATCGGCGAAGCGTGGGTCCGTCGCGCCCAGCTGCAGGTCGGTCACCAGGCCGTAGAACAGCCAGTCGCCGCTCTCGATGATGACGAAAGCGCCCTCCTGCACCTGTTGGGGAGGCAATGTCAGGCGCACGCGCAGGTTCTCTTTCAACCCGCCGCCGACAATGTAGCCAACCTGTTCACTGCGATCGCTCATAGTATCTCCTGGATCTCATCTGATATTCTTGTGCATACCAATCCAAACCGCATCGACTGAGGATAATACCCGGAGCTCAAAGTTGTACTTCGAACACACGCGTGGTCAGCAGCCCGTCCTGGATTGTGACCAGGCGGTAATGCGGCGGCTGAAGCGTGTACACCGGCTCATCCAGGTTGGCGAAGGGGAAAGATGTGGATCGCAAGCCAAATACCGGTATGCCTTTGACAATTACCTCGTAGGTCATGTGAGTGTGCCCGCTGATGACGCCCAAAATATCAGCCTTGACCCCCGGATCGGTCAGCACATCCCAGAACTGCTGCACGTCGTCGGCAATGAACTCATCCAGCCAGCGGCTGCCTATCGGCGTGACATGATGATGGGTGAGGACAACTGTGGGCAGGCTGGTTTTCAATGCCTGTGATAGAAAATCCAGCGTCTCGCGGCGAAGGACAGCCTTGGCATTTGCGCCCATATCCAGGCTGATGAATTGCACACCTTTATGCTGGAAGGTTGTGTTGACCAGGGTCGTTTGAGGCGCCTGGGGAAATAGGTGGCTCAAAAACAGTGCCCGGTCGTCGTGGTTCCCGGGCATGATATAGATCGGGAAATTTCGCAGCCCTTCGATGGTGATCTGCCCTGGTCCAGGTGGGGAGGCAGCTGGATTGAGCTGCATCATCTTGCAAAAATTCTCGTATGCCGAGGGGGTGAGCGAATCGACCAGGTCGCCAGTGGACAATATGAAATCGGCGTGAGCCGCGGCGTTGGCAGCCATATGGCGCAGGACTGCCCGCAGCGCGTAAGCCGGGGAAAAACCGCGCACCAGCCCGGTCTCGGTTTCTGCCAGGTGGTGGTCTGTGATCTGGATGAAAGAGAAGCCGCTCATGCTGTCTCTCCAGGCAGGGCATCGCCCAGCGCGCCTAGCACACCCATCAAGGTGGGGTAATCATCGCGCAGCAAAGTGATCAGCTCCTGCGTGGCGGAATTGGCCCATTCTAGGTGCCCTGCAGCTGCCTGAGCTTCTTGCACCTGCTGAAGGTGAGCTGCCAGCAGCTCGCCCACCGGCAGATCAGCCGCCCGCAGAATGTGCCGGAAATAGCCGAAACGCCCAGTAGATGTGAACTGGCACAGCTCGTCCGGACCGCACAGGTAGATCACATCCAGGCTGAGCGGCGGTCGGGGCGGCAGCAAGTGGTAGATGGCGCCTTCCAGAGAGTAGCCGATAGCCAGCACGCTGATCTCCAGCGGGACGTTGCGGTTGAGGCGGTTGTCGGCGATGACGTTCTCCCCCACACCTTCGGCAGTGACAAGCTGCCGCACCAGCCCATCATCGTCGATGTGGATATCATGGATCAGCCCGAAGATCTGGTAGCTATGCTCCTGGGGGACGCGTACCAGCGCTCCGAAGCGCGGCAGGCTGGTGGCGGGTAGATCAAACTGCGCCACGCGCACGCCGAAGACGAAGCTGGAGGTGTTAGCGCGCAGCAGGCGCCCGATTTCAAGATAGGTCATCCAGAGTACCTCCTTCTGCAGAACTGGCGGAAGGTCAATTTCCTGCTGGCAGGTATATCACAACGCGGCTGTGGATCCGCTGGCGGCGGGCAGCTCGCAAGCCTCATAAGCGTGTTCTGCCGGGCAATTCCTTGGCTGTCTGTTTGTAGGACGTGCCTTCGATGGAGATGCCCCTGCGGCGCAGCTCCAGCACGATCATATTGGTCACCTGGTCGCGCTCCTGCAGGCTGACCACCGCCGTCTCGTGGGCGCGGTGCAGCAGGTAGGGGTAGGGGCGCGTCCCCAGGATGCGGCACTGGTCGACCAGCACAGCGTGCAGGTTGTCCAGCAATGCCGGGTTGAGCGCTACCCAGGCGGGCGCCTCGACGCGCGCCAGCCAGGGACGCCCGAGGCGCCCCACGTTCAGGTAGAAGAAGTGCAGCGCCAGCGGGCCAGGGTAGCTCTTTGCCGATTGGGACTGCAGGGCGAAGACCGATGAGCGCTCGCCCGGAGCGAGCAGATCCAGGTAGATATAGCGGTCGCTCACGCCGCGCAGGGGATGGTAGTGGCGCAGGTCAGCCAGGTCTTCGGGCGCAGCCCAGGCAACTTCCAGCAGGCGCACCAACAGGTTGGCAGCCGGCTTATCCACGTAGCCGGCTGAGATGGCGCCAATCCCATTCAAATACGACAGCACCTCCAGGTACGAAGACAGGCTTTTCTGGTATGCGGAGGCATCCTCTGCGCTGGCGTCCTTGCTGCCCCATAGTTCCATCGGGCCATCGGTGAATGTAATCACCGGGCCTGACACATCAGAAACCAGCTCGGCAATGAGGGAGCGTTCTTTGAGATCCCGGGTGAGGGCTAATCTGGCAACGGTCATGTTTTCGATCTGTTCGTCGTAGAACAGCTCGCAGCGCACCGTTGTCTTAGGCTGGTCAGCCTGTCCCAGGCGCATCTGGATGGCGCCCACATTGACCAGCCCGTATTCGATTTCGGCGTGACGGTCCAGGTCGATCTGCGAGCCATCTGCAGCCAGGATGGTCGCCTGAGATGGCAGGGGCGGCAGCGGATAGTGACCATCCAGGGGTTGCGGTGTTCCATCTGGCAAGATCACGGGTAGAGCGCAGCGCAGGGAGGGATCGCGATTGTACGCTTCTTGCACCTTCCCCTGCAGGAAATCAATATCACGGGCATAGTCTTCAAGCAGCTGCAGCGCTGCCTGGCGTTTCTGCTGCAGCTCCTGCTGCCGCCTGGGGGCAGCTTCACCCAAATCGTGCACCTGTTCTTGCACCTGCTGGAAATCCAATGTCATCCCGCGCCTCTTACCAGAACATTTGTTTTGGGTATTGTACAGGAGGACGCTCCAGCCTGCAAGGGAAAAATGTACCATTAACTATTCTGGGGTAAAATTTACCCAACCGTATGGCTGCCATTACCAAAACTCTCACTACCGGTGCTCGTCCGAAAAATATACGGACGTTCGACCCTCGCCGGGATATAAACCAGGTGGCAGACCTGGTGGAGCTGTGCTTCGCAGATACGCTGGACCAGGAAGGTCATGGCTACCTGCGGCAGATGCGCTCCGCGGCGCGCGGCTCTGGCTACTTGCAGTGGGCGGGGGCGCGCAATTCCTTGCCGCTTAACGGGGTTGTATGGGAAGAAAACGGCCGCGTGGTCGGCAATCTGACCTTGATCCCATATGCAGGTCTGCGGCACAGTTATTACCTGATCGCGAATGTGGCAGTGCATCCCGATTACCGGCGGCGCGGTATCGCACGCAGCCTTACTTCCGTTGCTATTGAGCAAGTCCAGCGGCGTAAATCTGAGGCTGTCTGGCTGCACGTGCGGGCCGAGAACAATGCCGCTGGCGATTTGTATCGCTCGCTGGGTTTCATCGAAAGGGCCTGGCGCACTACCTGGCACAGCAAACCGCTGACCAACGCCGACCTGATCTTGCATAAAGAGGCTGGCACTCAAACCACCAACAATCTGGAGATCCACATCCGGTCGCGGAAGCCGGAGGACTGGTCCTCCCAGCAGCTCTGGCTCAAATCGCTGTACCCCTCCCACCTGGCCTGGCACCAGGCTTTACGCATCCCGGCCATCCACCCGGGGCTGTGGGGTTACTTCTACCGGCTGTTCAACGACGTGAACGTGAAGCACTGGTCTGCCCAACGGGGTAACCGCCTGGAGGGGGTGCTGACCTGGCAGGGCTCGCTGGGCTATACCGATAGTCTCTGGCTGGCAGTCGACCCGAGCGGTGATGAAACCGGCGTGGTTCCTCTTCTGGAGCATGCCCGCAGGAACAGCTCTCCCAGGCGCCAGCTTTCCCTGGACTATCCTGGGGGTAAAGCCAGTCAGGCCATCCAATCTGCAGGTTATCAAGAACACCAGACTCTGGTCTGGATGGAGATGCGCCTGGATTAATAAAATACCAAACCTTTCCTTATGAAAACCCTGATTAATACAGGCGCTTGAAGATACGGATGGCAGAGTTACCCCGGCAGGCTACTTTATCCGGAGTGGGATCCAGCTCTATAAAGCGATCCTGATCTACCCAATCCTTGAACCATTTACGATAATATCGCTCTTCGACCAGCACATAGTCGGTCTCGTCCAGCCAGCGATTGGCAAGTCTGTGATTCCAGAGCCCGTACTTCTCCAGCGCATCCGGATCGCCTCCCAGGCGGTAGGAGTAGTCGCCGTTGACCTGGGATGGGTAGATCTGGATGCCGGGCACATAGAGAAGAGGAGCAACCGATAAGCCGCCTTTCCAGTACACCTGTGACCCTGGTGGGATGAGCCTGGCAAGGTGGCGTCCAGCGGTTTCATACGAGGCAATCACGTCGCCGCCGCAGTCGAGAGACTGGTAGCCGCGGCCTAGAACTAAAGTCGGGGTGAGCAGCGCGCCCGCAGCCAACAGGCAGATGACAGCCCAGAATCCATAGCGCGCACGCCGTGCTCGCCGGTAGTCCAGCAGCGCCAGCAGGCCGGCGGCAAGCAAAATCGCCAGCCCGGCGGCTGCACCTGTGCCAGCCGCGGCCAGGTACTGCCCCTGGCGGGGTAAGATGCCATATTTGTTCTCCAGCAGTACCGCGATGGATGGCAGCCCAATCCAGGGAAAATCTAGCTCCAGGATCGCCCGCCCGAGGTCTTCGAAGTTGCTGAAGCCGACTCCGGCAGTAATCAATAGAACATATACTGCGGCGAGCACCTGTCGCGGCCAGGCAGCTTCCCTCGACCAACAGGCAAAGGTCAGCGCCAGGGTGATCCATCCCACGCTGATAAAGAACGCCGTGTAGCCTTCCAGACAGTAGGCGCAGTAGTTCTTGCTCATGGTAGCCCAAAAGTGCAAGGCAAATAACGCCAGAAAAAGGAAAGACAGAAAAACGGCTGTGCGGTATTGTGTAGGGGTCTTCCAACTGGATTTACGCGGCCAAAATATCCATGCAGCGGCTATGCCCGCCAGCGCCAAAAAGTGGAAGCGGAAGGTACGAAAGGTGCTGTTGATGCGGGTCGCCAGCCCGATCTCAGGGTCCCAGAACAGCTGGGCCTGCGGCGGCTTCCATGCAGCCAGGATGCTTGTCAGGCTGTCGGGCAGCCAGTATGCGTATATTCGCAGGACATCCGGCCAGAAGAGAGCGTGCAGTACCAGAAGGGACAGACTGCCTCCCACAGCTGACAGCATGCCGGCTCTGCGACCGTGCTGCCAGTATATGTAGGCTACCAGCAAAGGCAAGAGTGGAAACAGGTTGACGCGCGTCATCCAGATTGCCGCTGCCAGGATTGTGCCCAGGATAAGCTGCCATAGCGGGCGTTTATCTCCCAGGGTAAGCGCCAGGGTCCAGACCAGCATGCAGGCGATCAAGACCTGGGAATTGGCTGTGCTGTACATTTTGATAACCGCGGGGTTGAGTGCGGTACCGGCGATCACCAGGGCGGCCCACCACGGGTTGCTCAGGCGGCGGGTGACGAGCCACAAGCCGAGCAGCATTAAGCCGCCCAGCAGTAGTGCAAAGTAGCGTGCGCTGCGCAGTCCCAGTCCGAAGACAGCCTGCACACTGCCCGGGATGTAGAATGCCAGCGGCATGTGGTTGCTCCAGAAGCCGTAATCCTGGTAAATATGGTACTGCCCTGTGATGAATGCGTACCCTTTATAAAGGTACGCTCCCTCATCCAGGACCGATTCTAGGCTGTGGGCATACCCCCAGGATTGGGCCAGGTAAACCAGGCCAGCCAGCAAAGCCAGCCAGCAGGGCAGGGATGATAATGAGCTGATCTTTATCAACCAGGTGGTGTGGTTTTGGGCAGGTGTATATCCAACGTTGGTGGACGTCATAGCGGCGTTGCACGAATTATAATCCTGCCCATCGATCTCTTGCCTTACACGGCGAGCAACTGAGGATCTCACCTCAGGGGGGCATGCAGATTTCGAGAATGGGTGGCCTTCAGAACATTAATCAAAGACTCTTAAAACTGTAGTTGACTTTCCACCCCAGTTCGCTTATACTGATTTCATACGGAGGCATACTTATGCGGGACGTACCTACAAGTGAATATTGCGCTAGACCCTGACAGGCACGCGACTGACGCGCGTGCCTGTTGATTATTTACCCACTATTGAAAGGAGACCTTTCGAATGGACTACGGGATGATCGGAAAAATTGAAAAAGCCAAACGATATGCAGCACAAAGAGAACGGATTAAGTTTGATACACTTTCGGTAACGATTGCGGGGGAGAACAACCCGCATACTGTGCAACTGGATCATGGTGTCTGGCAATGTGATTGTGATTTCTTTCAAACCCGCGGGCGCTGCAGCCATACGATGGCTCTTGAGATCCTCCTGGAAGACATGCTTCCGGAAACGGTATTCAACGCGTGAGCTGCATGCAGCATGCTGCATATAGCCAAGCAAACAAAACTCGAAACCACAACGAGCTCCGCAAGGGGCTCGTTTTTTATTTACCTTCTGTACTCATCCCAGCCTTCCAGATGAAAGCGGCGGGCAATCCAGTCCCCCAGGTGGGGGGAGAGGATATTGGCGTAGTAGAATAAGCGGGCCTGGAAAGGGACGATCACCTCCGGCTGGCGCTTACGGATGGCGCGCACGATCGCACCTGCAACTGCCTCCGGTGGGATCTTGGCAGATACCCACGGCAGGCGCAGGTGGGCGATCATATCGGTATCCACCCGCCCAGGCAGGATATTGCTGACGAAGATGCCGCTGCCGTGCAGCTCCTGGCGCAGCACATCTGCAAAGCCGGTCAGGGCGAATTTAGCGGAGACATAAGGCGCATCCAGGGGTAAGCCCACCTTGCCATCCATGCTGGTCACCAGGACAATGTGCCCGCTGCGGCGTGCCTGCATATGCGGGAGGACCGCCAGAATAGCGTAAATCCCACCGTAGTAGTTAATTGCCATGGAATGCTGAATATCTTCTACCTGGAGAGCGCTCAGCGGGGCGCGCACGTATTCACCGGCGTTCGAGACCAGGATGTCCACTCGTCCAAAATATTCTATCGTGGACCGCACCAGCGCATCTACCTGAGTTCGATCGGTGACATCGGCAGGCAGCGCCAGGGCGCTCCGGTCGAGTGCCTGGATCTCCCTGGCGAGGTCGTGCAGCCGCCCCTCACGGCGGGCTGCCAGGGCCAGGTGTGCTCCATGTCGGGCCAAAGCCAGGGCAGCGGCGCGGCCGATACCGCTGGACGCCCCCGTTACCAGGGTAACCTTATCGTAGAAGACATGGTCTGGCATGTTTGGACCGTTAAACCAATGCCATCTTCCCTGCAGAAGACCTGTAGATCACCAGGTTTTGCGGCACACGCTTATCCAGCACCAGGTGACCGGCGTCGAAGTGCTCCCAGATGATCTGGATTGGGGCTTTGCCCGCCACCCATTTCTCGACGATGACCACCCCGTGGGTGGGCAAGATGGTGAAGATAACCTGGCGCGGGTCTGCAGGGTGGTTGAGCGCTTGAGAGCGGGCGAAAGCATTGCGTATGGCGGTTGCCTGGGCTTCGGTGGCGCAGGTGACCGGATAGTGGTAGTAGGGCATGTCGAGTGGGACGAACTCTACCAGCTCTGGGTTGTAGGCAGCGATCCCGCGGTGACCGTGCAGCTTGGAGCGCACCACCGGGACCTGGTTGCCAGATGGGTGGCTGACGCGCGGCAGGCTCAGGTCCATGCCGTACATCTCGACCGCTTCAGACGAGGGCGGGTAGTTCGCTTTGTCCTGCACATAGCGTACCAGGGCACCCTGGCTGTCCGGTCGTACTCCGGTGATCACCGTCAGGTCGTCGGCGCTGATCTCGCCTTTGTTAACCGGGCGAGCGCTGCCGGTGATCGTGGCGATCAGAGCGCCCAGATCGGCATCCCAGGTAGCGAAGCAGCCCTCGCTGTACTGGCTGGAGACTGACTCTGACACGCTAGGCACATGCACCAGGTCGCTGATGCGCACCATCTCGGTAAAAAAGCCGCGCCTATCCAGCTCTCGGGCAGCCGCGCACATGGCGGAGGGCGTCTCGAGTGCCTGCCAGGCAGCCAGGGGCAGCGCCTCGCCCACCATCTGGTGGTCGGTGATCTCGTGCGTGCTGACTTTTGTCAGCATGCGCAAGGCGATATCCTGGTAAAAACCGTCCGGTTGGCTGCCGTCGCTGTATGGGAAACCGCCAACCAGGTCGAAGTGATAAACGCCCTCGGGCTGCATGTCGCCGACCAGGAGCAGCAGGTTGATGCACTTAGACTGGGCTTGCAGAAGCCGCTCCAGGGCCAGGATCGGTCCACCGCGCCGGCCTTGCTCGTGTAGAACGTGGTGAGCTGCAGGCGCCAGCCCCGGAAAGGCGTAGTCCCCCGGATCGAGGGGTTCTTTTGCCAGGGCGCGCTCGAAGTGTGCCAGGACGGCCTCGAGCTGGTCCCGGCGGATGTGGATCAGGCTGAATACCGTCGGAGACTGATCCAGCTTGAAGCGCCTCCGTCCGGTGAGCAGAATCGACTTGCGCCAGGTGAGCGGCTCCCCGTATGGTGCGCTGGTGAGCAAGATGTCGGTACTGTTGGATGGATTTTGCTGAATATCGTGCCCGCGCCGGCGGAAGGCGTCCAGGATGCCGGCAACAACCTCCTCAAGCAGGGGAGTAGGCGCAGGTCCGGGCACATAACAGATGGCAGCATGCTTCAGCCAGGTGTGGCTGGTCTCCTCCTGAAAATCGTGTCGATGATCGATGTTGTTCATGGGCAATATATCCCATTATAGTAGATCATAATTGTATTATATCGCCCCTTTTTGACTGCGGCCCGCCCAAACACAACACCCTGATCTCTTCTCCCGTGCTCAGGATAGAGTTCATCTCAAAAATGGTAAGTTGAGGTGTTTTGCGGCGGCGCAGCCGCCGCAAAACACCTCCTTTACCTTATTTTTTAGACAGCTTCTAGTTGTTAAATTGGTGGATTTATTGCGACCAGGAGGTAGGTGTGCGCACCCAGCGATGGGAGCGCAGGCGGGCATGCAGGTCCTCGGGCAGTGGGCCTAGGTCGCTGCACGCGAGATTTGCCTGCACATGGCGGCGCTTGCGCATCCCGGGGATAATCGTGCTCACTGCCGGGTGGTTCAAAATGAAGCGCATTGCCATTTCGGGCAGGCTCATGCCCTGCGGCACGAGCGGCTTCAGGCGCTCGACGTGCTCCAAGGTGGACTCCAGGTTCTCGGGGACGAAATATGTGTTGCGCCAGTCGCCCTCGGGCCATTGGCTGTCCTTGGTCAGCGACCCGGTCAGGCTGCCTTCATCGAAGGGCACCCGGGCGATAACTGCCACGTCCATCTCCTGGCAGGCGGGGAAGAGCTCATCCTCTGGTTTCTGGTCGAAGATGTTGTAGATCACCTGCACTGCGTCGATCAACCCGCTGCGCACGGTGCGCACCCCGTTCCACGGCTCCCACCGGTTTATGCTGATCCCAACTGCCCGGATCAGGCCCTGGCTGCGCAGGTCGTCCATGGCGCGCGCCCAGCGCTCATCCCTCACCCAGCTGTCCTCCCACACGTGGAATTGGATCAGGTCGACCGAATCCAACCCCAGGTTTACCAGGCTCTTATGTACGTAGGCATGGATGTGTTCAGGCGGGAAGCAGTCATCCAGGCTGAACTCCCGCCGGCTGGGCCAGATAAAGTTCTTGGGCGGGATTTTGGTAGCGGTGAAGAGCCTTTTATCCGGGTTGGCGCGCACCAGGGCACCCAGTAAGCCCTCGCTGTGACCATTGCCGTAGCCCCAGGCAGTGTCAAAGAAATTGCAGCCCAGTTCCACCGAGTACTGCAGCGCATTGCTAGACTCGGCATCATCCGAGCCGCTCCAGCCACCCATGCCCCACATGCCGTAGCCTACATCGCTGATCATCCAGTCAGTCCTGCCAAAGCGGCGATATTTCATATGCATCCCTTTTGTTCGATCTGGTTATGATCTGGTTGCCTGCCGTTTTGTACTCGCCAACTCTTCGACCCACATCGCATGGAAAAAAGGCATTCAAGGCATGCGATCCTGAGATTCTCTATCTGCGCTATTGGGTCAAAGGGTCGATGAATACCTCAGTCTGGCGCTAAATTATATCGTATCCACATTATATAACGATGATCGTTGAAGAGCTATCTTACTTATTCCGTGT
>CAZGIX010000070.1:0-20807 GCA_964525785.1 uncultured Anaerolineaceae bacterium | reverse complement strand
GCCTTGGTTTCTACCTCCAATTTCCCGCTGTCAAGCATTTATGTCCGGATCTCAGGTTCTGAAGCGTTTATAATCGGCACAAAACTTGTAACTTCTAGACCGATGATCAATTGTGGCTGCTCTTCCACCAGTGCGAGAGATTCTGAACAGCCACGCTGACCTCGATCGAGCGTCTTGATTTCTTTTGGGAGTGTCTGATGCGTAGATTAACGTCACTTTGCTGTCTTATCCTGTGCCTGCTGCTCGCTTCCTGTACTTTACCTGCCCGGCAGATCCAGCAGCCTGCGGTAGAAGGGGTGCAGCCAACCGAAGCAGCGGCAATCCCGACCATAGAAGCTGCCGTCATCTCTACGGAAGCTCTGGTTGCTACACTAGCTGAGCCTACCGTAAGTCCAATCCCCACTGCCGAAGCCCAGGGCACACCGACTAGCCCATCTCCTGTCCAGGCCGAAGTGATCGAATCGCCGCCTCGATTTCTGGTCCAAATGGGTACACCGGTCAATACGACCAATTTTGTCAATCCCGCTGCGGAGTGCAACTGGATGGGCGTGGGTGGACAAATATTCGGGCGCGACGAAAAGCCCATATCAGGTTTGATTGTAGAGGTTGGCGGTACTCTGGATGGGAATCCAGTCCTCTCCCTGGCCTTAACAGGGGGGAGCTCGGTGCTTGGTCCCGGCGGCTTTGAGATCACTCTGGCTGACGAACCGATTGCATCCCAAAGCACCCTCTGGTTGCAGATTTTTGACCTGAACGGATTGCCCCAGTCCGAAAAGGTCTATTTCGATACCTTCGCCGGAGATGGCAGTTGTGATCAGAATCTGGTTATTATCAATTTCAGCGAGCTGGGTGGACCTTTACTGAGATATTATCTGCCATATATCTTCAAGGATGCAGATGGTCGGTGATGTATCCAGCGGCGGGCAGAGAAGGTTGGCTCATTATTTCCTTTTTGAAGATACGTGAATCCCGATGCCGTTACTTGATCACTTCGGATTGATCGCTCCGCTGTACGAGCGCACTATCCGTCCCAGGGACGAAGCGAAGACGATCAACGCATTGCATCTGCCGGTAACAGGCGCTTTGTTAGACGCGGGCGGCGGAACGGGGAGGATATCGGGTAGCTTGCGCGGTTTTGCCGGACAGATCGTTGTTTCTGATCTATCAATGGGTATGCTGCGCCAGGCACGCAATAAACCTGGCTTGTCTCTCTCCTGCGCCTACACTGAGAGGCTGCCGTTCCCAGATGGTTCATTTGAGCGCGTTTTGATGGTGGACGCGCTCCATCACGTGTGCAGCCAGGCGGAGACAGCTGCTGAATTATGGCGGGTGACCAGATCGGGTGGACGGATTGTCATCGAAGAACCGGATGTGCGCAAATGGGCGGTAAAGCTGATTGCTATCGCTGAAAAACTCCTTTTAATGCGCAGCCATTTATTGGATCCGGAGGCAATTATGGAGCTGTTCACACATAGAAACGCCTCAGTTAACATGAGTGTGGATGGCTACTACGTGCGGGTGACGATCGATAAGCTGTGAGAATCTCCTGATGTATAGGTGAACGAAATTGTTTCGCCTGTTTTGGTCTGCGCTGCTCTCATGCAGCTATTCACTGACGTGCAACCGCTTGAATGAACTCTGTTTTCTGGACGAGCGAGCGTTAATATTATACCGATCTCACTTGCAGGCAGAGCCAATCCAGCCAGGCATCGAGGCCTTCTCCCGTTTGACAAGAAAGAGGAAAGGTAACCAGCCCCGGACTGAGGATCTCCACACCGCGGCGGAAGTAATCCATTCTGAATGGAATGTAGGGCAGCAGGTCAATTTTATTGATCACCAGTGCATCAACGCCCCGGTAAATACCCGGATATTTATACGGTTTGTCGTCTCCCTCGGGAATCGATGCTATCAGCACGTTTTTATGGGTACCAAGCTGGAAGTTTGCCGGGCAGACGAGATTGCCTACATTCTCGACAATCAACAGGTCGATATCGCCTAGCTCCAGCCGCGGCAGCGCTTCGTGCAGCATTACTGCATCCAGGTGGCAGTCACCGCCGGTGTTGATCTGTACGGCCACTGCACCCGCCGCGGCCGCCCGGTCAGCGTCCAGGCTGGTGGCGATATCCCCGTCGATCACCGCGATCTTTATCCGTTCTGCAAGGCGGTGAACGGTTTGCTCGATCAGCGAAGTCTTCCCGGCTCCAGGCGAGGCCATGAAATTCACCGAGAATATTCCTGCCCGGTCGAGCACCTGCCGGTTTTCTGCCGCGATGCGGTCATTGGCGCTCAATATTTTTTCGATAACAGGGATGCGATTGTTCATATAGCAGCTCGAATTTCTGAGCAGTAAGTCGGGTTACTGGATATCGATCGCCTCGAGGTAGAATTCCTCGCCGGCGATGATCTTTACCCGAGTACTGGCACAATTTGGACAATCAAAATTATCAGCCGTAGGGCTGAATACCTGCTGGCAGTCCAGGCATTCCATCTGGGTGGGGATGCGCCGAAAGTTGAGCCTGGCTCCTTCGGCTATGGTGCCACTTGCAACGATATCCCAATAGAACTGCACCGAATCATCCACAATAGAGGAGAGCTGCCCAAGGACCAGGTATAGGTTGTTGACCTGCGTGGCATGGGCAGCCCTGGCGTGGCGCAGTGTGATCTCTAAGAGAGATTCGGTGACCGACAGCTCGTGCATATGGATAGCATACCATATGCACGGAGGTAATCATAGTGCGATAAATCCCGCTGGAATTCTATTCCGATTATTAACGAGCTGATTTTTCTGTACGTAGCTCCTGCCAGGCAGCAAGAGCTGGGGCATTCGAGAGCCACAGGATCGAGGTCATGATCACTGCGGAAGTAATGCACCACATACAGGTCGCGCCGATTATGAAGGGTTCCAGAAAGGTCAGATAGATCGAAAAAAGCACCCCGAACAATGCCAATACCCAGGTCGCGATCTTAGCGTACTGTTTCCAGGGAAGTTTGGAAAACCGGTCCACAAATACCGCCGCTATGATTGCTAGATAGCCAAGTACACCCAGGATACCTACCGGGAGAACCCCAAACAGGCACGCGTAGGCACTTTGCTGAACGGTATTGCAGTCGCCGACGGGTCCACAAACCGCCTGGCTGTGTGTCACCTCTATATAGCTGAGATATGCTGCTACTACCAGACCCACAAGCGCCAGAGCAGGGAGGATCCATTTTGCTGGTCGCTGCTGGTTGGTGGGCATGGATTTCGTGTTGGTGATCCCTATCCCCACCAGGCTGCCGACCATCCCAAGTAGAACGATCAACGCGATGGCATTTCCTGAAGGGTCGCGGGCGAGCCTAGCTGATACGCTCTGGTCGTCGGATACAGTGCCGGATTCTGTGATTGCGGTGGGCGCTTCTGCTTCGTCCATAGCGGTTGCCAGGTCGCTGCTTTCAGCCGGGGGTTGGCTGCTATCGGCACTCTGCTGCTCAACTTCGCCGGATCCCTGGCTGCTCTGTGACTCCTGAGCCGCGGCTGCCATGGCTTGTTCCAACCCGGGTATATTTGGTAGGGGGATACCACCTCCAACAAGGCCGCTTTCAATAATGCCTGGAAATAACTCCGGGATCTCCGCCGAACCGACCAGAATGGTCTCGCCAACTACGAGACAGGGGACTCCCAACCTGTCATCCGGGATTTGAAATTGTTCGACGGCGGAACGATAGAGCTGCTGACCGCCTTCGGTAGATACATCGATACCGATGATATTGAGTTGTTCGCCGTACTTCTCAAACAGGGGAGGCAAGTCTTCGGTAATTACTTGATGGCAGTGTCCGCAAGTCGGGGAATAAAAAAGCACCGCCTGGACAACAGCATTTTGCGCATAGCCATTGCCGGGAAGAGCTGTACATCCAAATAGAACTAGCAGAACAGCGACAACACGCCTGATCCGGCGCAGACAAACGAAATACTCCCTGGGCATAATGCTTAGATTTTTCATATTTATTCCGAAATTTTGCACAAACAAGATAATGGAAAAAGGAGGCCTGCTCGTCCAATTCGTGATGAGGCGGCATGGATGTGCAGTGTTGGCGGGGATGCTGTCCTGTGTGTTGTGCGAAGTTGGCGTTATGGCAGCGATGTCAGGACAGGCAGGCCTCCGGGCCGAAGGATCAGGGTGTTGTGTTGTATCTTCGACCTTCAGCTTCAAAAATATAGGGCGCATGGTAGGCACAGATTAATAAAACGCACCACTGCGCGCTCAAGGAAATGTCCTGTAATTACCAATACCTTCGCCAAAATTGTGATATGCCTTAATAAATGCATTCTTGAGTAAAAAAACATGATAAAAGCCCCACTTTCGATCAAGAATGGCACATATTATGGGATTGCACCCCAAAGATAAGCGTTATTAGTCTGGTCCGTCCCACCGAAATACAGGCTTAAAATTGGCGAAGGTATAGATTACATCATTACTTTTCCAAGTATTTGTACTAATATTCACAAAAAACGGGAGGTGTGTTCTATCATTGATTTTTAGCCTGAATGTCACACTTACCCTGAATCCTATTAAACAAGACAGGGACGGTCGTACCGTCCCTGTTGGGTGTTGTCTTATTACTCAATTGTTTGGCTTCATCGAGGGTACTGCGCTCTCCTCAATTTAGCTTTTCCAGCCGAATGGGTGCTGATTATCTCTATGTAATCCGCATGTGGCTGACATGCTCTGCCGTCCAGACTAACGCGAAAACCATAGTAAAGGTCTAGCAAGGCTGCGCAGAAATTAAACACCCGGCTTGTCTGTGGTTTCTGGCTCCTGGACTTCTTCCTTTTTCTCGTCGTCTGAAAGGCCTTGTTTGAATGCCTTGATACCGCTTCCTAGCTCGCCAGCGATCTTGGAAATCCGCCCTACGCCGAAAAGCACCAGGATAATCACCAGGATAATAATTAGCTCGGTCGGTCCGAATCTCATGGAAGTCTCTCCTGATATCTCAATAATTTGTCTCCGGATTATATTCTCCCGGGTGCAGGCCAAATTACACTTACATTGTATTATACTACCTGACGACAGGTTACTTATCGATAATTGTACCTTTGAAACGGTAACCGAAATGGAATAATCCCCACGTGGGTTGGGACTGATTAATAGGCGAGTAAATGGCAGATTTGACTGTTATCGGCGGGGGCCTGGCGGGCTGCGAGGCCGCCTGGCAGGCTGGTGAACGTGGATTGAAGGTGTGCCTCTACGAAATGCGTCCCCAACTCTCTACGGGCGCGCATACTGGGGCGTACCTGGCGGAGCTGGTTTGCTCCAACTCGCTCGGCTCCAATCTGCCTGATCGGGCTTCGGGTTTACTCAAGGGAGAGCTGCGGCGTTTGGGCTCGTTACTTATAGGCATCGCAGATCAGACCAATGTGCCAGCAGGTGGCGCCCTGGCGGTTGATCGCCAGGTGTTTGCCCAACGGGTTACCGAGGCAATTGTGAATCACCCCAACATCGAGCTGGTTCGCCAGGAAGTGACCGATATACCCTCTGGACCGGTGGTTGTAGCGTCCGGCCCGCTCACCTCGCCGGCGCTCTCTAATGCTATTTTAGCGCTCACAGGCGAGAAGCACCTGTATTTTTACGATGCCATTGCCCCCATCGTGGCGGCCGATTCGATCAATATGCAGATCGCCTACCGCGCCTCTCGCTACGGACGAGGTGGATCGGACGGTGGCGACTATATAAACTGCCCGCTGGACGAAGTGCAGTACGAAAGCTTTGTTGATGCTCTGCTGACCGCAGAACGCATCGAGCTGAAGGAGTTCGAACGCGATGTGGAAATGGGCGTTGCGGCTGGAGAGCATCATTTCTTCGAAGGCTGCCTGCCAATTGAGGTGCTTGCCCGCCGCGGGCGCCGCTCGCTGGCATTCGGGCCGATGCGACCAATAGGCTTGCCAGATCCACGCACTGGCAAGCGCCCATTTGCTCTGCTCCAGCTGCGCCAGGATAATCTGGCTGGCACGTTGTACAACATGGTTGGTTTCCAAACCAACCTGACTTTTGCGGAGCAGCGGCGGATTTTCAGCATGCTTCCTGGCCTGGAGCAGGCTGAGTTTGTCCGCTACGGGCAAATGCACCGCAATACATTCATTTATTCACCCGCTCATTTAAATCCCACGCTGCAGTTTCGCGGTCGCGATGACCTGTTCTTTGCCGGTCAAATAACCGGAGTAGAGGGTTATGGCGGCAATATCGCTACCGGTTTGCTGGCGGGCATGAATATAGCCCAGCTGCTCTCAGGGCAGGAGCCCGTGGTGTTGCCATCTACCACCATGCTGGGCGCTCTGTGTCATTATGTCACCCATGCCAGCGCGGCCGATTTCCAGCCGATGAAAGCCAACTTCGGCCTGCTGCCCCCTCTGGAAAATTCGCATCTACACGGTAAACGCGAGCGCTCCGGCGCAAACGCTCAGCGTGCGATGGCAGACTTGAACAGCTACCTTATTGCCATGGGGATTCCGTGATAGACTTGATACCCTGTGCAGCGGCAAATCGCCGATGGAATATCAATAGGTTTTAGTAGGGTTTTATGAAGAAATCAATTCGTGTGATCATCATCCTGGCGGTCTTCTTGCTTGCTGGTGGAATTATCGCGGCAAACATCTGGCTGCCGATGCTGCCGGTCGACTCCCTTCCCGATTTCGACGGCGAGCGAGCCATGATGGATGTCGAATATCAACTATCTCTGGGGGCACGCACCCCGGACAGCACAGCTCACGCTCAGCTGCGCCAGTACGTGCTGGATGAGCTCGAGCACGCTGGCTGGGAGACTGAAGTGCAGCAAGCAGAGATGCTCGGACATACGATTTACAACCTGGTTGGTAAGCGAACGAATGGAGCTGGCTTGTGGATTATCCTGGGTGCGCACTACGATTCGCGCTTGCTGGCTGATCGCGATCCCAATCCCGACAAACGCACGCAGCCAGTCCCCGGGGGCAACGACGGCGCATCCGGGGTGGCGGTATTGCTCGAGCTGGCACGCAGCCTCCCAAGCAATCTGCCCGGCGAGGTCTGGCTGGTGTTCTTCGACGCAGAGGACAACGGAAATATCCCCGGTTGGGAGTGGATCATGGGTTCGACCGCTTTCGTCGAACAGTTGCAGGGTGCCCCTGACGCTGCGATCATCGTGGATATGATCGGCGATGCCAATTTGAATATCTACCAGGAACGCAACTCCAATCCCGGTATAACCGCCGAGATTTGGGCGGAAGCCGCCGCGCTGGGCTACAGCGATCAATTCATCCCGCAACCGGGCTATGCAATCCTCGACGACCACACACCTTTCCTGCGCGCCGGCATCCCTGCCGTGGATATTATCGACTTTGATTACCCATACTGGCATACCACTTCTGACACTGCCGATAAAGTTGCACCTGCCAGCCTCAAAACCGTAGGCGATACCTTACGTGCATGGTTGATAGCTACCATGCAGGATTAATACCCCGTCATTTTCTCTAGGGGGGACTGATGAGATCCGAATTTACACTCCTGTTATGTTCGTATTCCCAAAAGCCCTCAAGTAGCGTAAACTATATTACTAATGCCCATCATTGATTCGCTCATGAGCATCCGGGGGATCTGGATCAGCCGGATTTCTCACCGCCTGGCGCGCGGTGAAGGCATCCGGGAGAGCTTCCAGGAACAGCTCGAAATTTTCTACGATAGGCTCATCCAATCGGTCGAAAGCGGCAACCCGGCCTGGTTAGAGCCTGTAATTCGGGAATGGGTCCAGGCGCAGACTGTCACAGAACTGGAGCAGAGCGAGGTCACGTTCCAGCCAATCATAGAACAGTTCCTCCAGGCTACTTGCTCTGTCGCCCGTGAGACCCTATCAGCCCCTGATGCTCTGGAATTGGTGGAAGCGGTCTTGCCTGTTTACCTGCACCTGATCGACTACTCATCCCGCCTGGAAACCACGCAGCACATCCTGCATATATCAGCAGAGCTTGATAAGGCGAAGCAAACACTCGAGCACCTGGATAAGAGTAAGTCCGATTTTATTTCGATCGCCGCACATGAATTAAAGACCCCACTCACACTGATCGAAGGCTACGCAGCCATGCTGGCTGAGCAGGTTGCAGTCGGCGAGCAAGCTGAAATCATGCTGAAGGGCATCGACAATGGAACTCGCCGATTGGGAGAGATCGTCGATGATATGATCGATGTCTCCTTGATCGATAACGACTTGCTGGCGCTGAATTTCCAGCCGGTGTGGATCAACCGCTTAGTGGATGTGATTCAGAACGAGCAATCAGAGACCCTGAGGAAGCGCAACCTTAAGCTGATCATCCGTCCATTCCCAGGTTCTGACGAGCAGATCTTTGCCGATGGCGAGCGCATCTACCAGGCTTTGCGCAACGTAGTGCTCAATGCGATCAAGTACACTCCGGACGGTGGGGAGATTGTGGTGGATGGGCGCTGTCTGCCCGGGTTTTTGGAGATCATCGTGTCTGATACCGGCATCGGTATCGATCCTGAGTACCACAATCTTATCTTCGAAAAGTTCGGCAGCCTGGGACGGGTGGCCCTGCACTCCAGTGGAAAGACAAAATTCAAGGGAGGCGGGCCAGGACTTGGGCTGGCAATAACCAGGGGCATCGTTGAAGCCCACGGCGGCGCTATTTGGGTCGAATCCGAAGGCTATGACGAGCAGCGCTTCCCCGGAGCTACTTTCCATATTATTCTGCCGCTGCGAAAACAGCCCCCGAATGTGAAGATCGCCCGCTTATTCCAGACCCCTACCAACGCCAACCTGGATCAGGATATATTCATCGATTAGCAGGAAACAATGTCCGCGGTTCCGTTGAACAGCCACTTGCCGGGCATGTCCGGAGCTAAATCTCTCCCCGAGTGAGTTACAATATTCGCATGGCAAAAAAAGAACCTGAACTCACCATACAACCGCGCGAGCGAACCTTTATCGTTGGCGTCGAACTGCGCAGCCGGGACAGCTTACTATCCCTGGATGACTCACTTACCGAGCTTGCACTGCTGGCTGATACTGCCGGGCTGGAGGTAATTGGTCAAGCCACTCAGCGGCTTGACCAGCCCAATTCAAAGACCTTTATTGGTCCTGGTAAGGTTGAAGAAGTGCACGCTCTTGTCGAGGAGCTGGAAGCTGAGGTGGTCCTATTCGATGATGAGCTCTCGCCGCGCCACTTGCGCGAACTGGAAAAGACATTCGGGGATGCAGTGCGCGTTCTCGATCGCACCGCTTTGATCCTGGATATCTTTGCCCAACATGCCGCCACTCGTGAAGGTGCTCTGCAGGTAGAGTTAGCCCAGTACGAGTATCGCCTGCCTCGTTTGACGCGTGCCTGGACGCACCTGGCCCGCCAGGCGGGAGGCGGCGGTGGTCGCGCTGGAGGTGTGGGCGGTGTCGGCCTGCGCGGCCCTGGTGAGACCCAACTCGAAGTCGATCGCCGCGATATCCGCCGTCGCATTAGCCATCTCAGGGACGAGCTCGAGAAAGTCCGGACCCACCGCCAGCAGTATCGCGCCCGCCGGAAACAATCCCGCATTCCGGTTGTTGCCCTGGTAGGCTACACCAACGCCGGTAAATCCACCCTGCTCAACCGTATCGCAGAAGCGGATGTCTATGTTGCCGACCAGTTATTCGCCACGCTTGATCCTACTACCCGTCGGGTTGAGCTGCCTGGCGGCCACTTGGCGCTCTTCACCGACACGGTCGGCTTCATTCAAAAGCTGCCCACGGCTCTGGTGGCGGCTTTCCGAGCCACCCTGGAAGAGATCGCTGAGGCCGACCTGCTGCTGCATGTAGTGGATGTCACCCATACCAATGCCCACGCACAGGCTGATGCTGTCCTGCAAACCCTGGATGAGATCGATGCCGGGCACATCCCGGTGCTTACGGCTTTGAATAAGATCGACTTACTGGCTAATCCCACTGATGCTCGCCAGGCAGTCGAGCTATACCCAAACTCGGTCGCCATATCAGCATTGACGGGCGAAGGCCTGCCAGGTCTGCTGGCATCCATCAGCGAGCGCCTGTTCGAGAGTTTCAGCCCTCTGACTGTACGGCTGCCCTACCAGCAAGGCAGTTTGATTGCCCTATTCCACGAGCAAGGCCAGGTTGAACGCGTCGAGCAGTACCACGGCGGCACGATCATACAGGGTCGTCTGCCGGGCAGGCTGCTGGCGAGATATCAGCCGTTCCAGGTGAAGGTCCAAGGTAGTAAGGATCAGGGTGATAGCTGATCAGAAAATCAAGAATCCGATCCTCTGGATTCCTGACCTTGACCCACCTGATTGGTGAGAGACTTTATGATCCAGCGATTTTCCCGTTTCCTCGACCGCCTTTCCGACTACTTTGCCCACCGAAAGGGCTTACTGCCCATGTTGGGTATCGTTCTGGTACTGGCTAACTTCATTACCCAGTTCCTGCCGCTGGGTTGGTTAGCGAGCAGCGACCTGCTCCTGCACCTGGGTATTATCCTGGCAATATTGGGGATTTTACTCGCCTGGGCGCTTTAGTGGATACTGCGCCCAGGCAGCGAAATCCCTATATTTTTGGCCCTGCAGCCCTGACCTCAGCAGGCGCCCCTTCCTCAAACCGCTTGAAGTTATCGATAAACCTCGAGGCCAGTGAGCGGTATCTCTTGATATACGCTTCACGGCTGGGCCATGCCAGCGCAGGGTCGAGCACATTATCCGGCACGCCTGGGCACGTCTTCGGCACCTGGAATCCGAAGATCGGATCGGTGAAGGTTTCCACATCTGCCAGCTTACCCTCCAGCGCGGCATTGAGCATAGCACGAGTATATCGAATGCTGATGCGCTTACCGACCCCGTATGCCCCGCCCACCCAGCCAGTGTTGATCAACCAGCAGTTCACGCCATATCTTAATATCTTGCGCTTCAGCAAATCCGCATAGAAGGAGGGATGGTGGACCATAAACGGTCCGCCGAAGCAGGCGCTGAAAGTGATCTCCGGCTCCTCACCCAGGCCGATTTCCGTACCGCCCACCTTGGCAGTATAGCCTGAGATGAAGTGGTACAGAGCTTGATCGGGTGTCAGGCGGGCAATAGGCGGCATGACGCCCGATGCGTCACAGGTCAGCAGGATTATATTCTTCGGGTGCCCGCCGGTTTTTTCGGGCATGGCGTTCTCAATAAACTCCAACGGGTACGAGGCGCGTGTGTTCTCCGTCAGTGAATCATCATCCAGGTCGATCAGGCGCGTCACTGGATCGTACACCACATTCTCCAGGATCGTACCAAACCGGCGGGTGCAGGCGTAGATCTGCGGCTCGGCGCTGGCGGAAAGGGCGATTACTTTGGCGTAGCAGCCCCCTTCGAAGTTGAAGATGCCTTCGTCGCTCCAGCCATGTTCGTCGTCGCCAATCAGCCGTCGATGTGGGTCTGCAGACAAGGTGGTTTTACCCGTCCCAGACAGCCCGAAGAACAAGGCTACATCGCCCTCAGTGCCCATATTGGCTGAGCAGTGCATCGTCATGACACCATTCAGCGGGAGCAGGTAATTCATGATCGTGAAGATCGACTTTTTGATCTCGCCTGCGTACCCGGAATTGCCTATAAGGCATATCTTTTGTTCGAAGTTGAGTGCAATTATCGTCTGCCCGGGGGTCGCATCGATCTGGGGGAAGGCTTTGAAACCCGGTACGGCGACAACAGTGAAATCCGGAACATGCCGTCGATACTCCTCAGCGCTGTGCGGCAGGAGGAACATGTTACGAGCGAACAGGCTGTGCCAGGCTTGTTCGGCGATAATGCGGATCGCCAGGCGGTAGGAGGGATCTGCTCCGGCGTTGCAGTCCTGTACGAATATGTCCCGCCCTTGCAGGTAGCCCTGCACGCGGTTGAACAGCTCGTCGAACTTATCGCCGCTGTAGGGTCGGTTGTATTGTCCCCACCAGATATTATCCTGGGTGCTGCTCTCCTTCACGATAAACTTGTCACCGGCAGCGCGTGCGGTATGGACGCCGGTATTCACGACCAGTGGCCCCATCTGGGTAATCTTCCCCTCACCTCTGAAGATCGCCTCCTCATAAAGCGCTTCGTTGGGCAGGTTCCAATAGACTTTGCGCAGGTTCGTCAAGCCGTGGTGTTCCAACCCAAAATCGCAGCGTAAAGCGGTCGCCTGGGATTCTGCCGGAGTTTTGATATCGAGTATGTTGTTCATAGCCAGTCCCGTACCAGTTTGCGATCGCCGATATAGATTTCATTGGGTGAGTTTGGATCCAGCGCCCACTTAATGCGTTCTACAGCAGTGATGATGTCTTTCACCGAACCGGCAAAGCTAAGCCGCAGGTGCCCTTCCATGCCAAACTCGTTGCCAGGTACGGTTACCACCAGGGCTTTCTTAAGCAGGAAGCGAGACAGCTCCGCCGAATCCTTCGCCACGCTGGATGGGCAGTATGCCCGGAAATCAGGCAGGCAGTAGAAAGTCCCGCCAGGCTTGCTTACCTTAACGCCTGAGAAGCTGCGCAACTCCTGGATCGTTACATTCCGGTTGTTCTCGAAGGTCAGGCGCAGGTTCTCCACCATGCTCTGCATTCCGGTCAAGGCTCCTTCAGCGGCTGCTTGCAGCACCACCGATGGACATGAGGTTGTCTGGGCCTGCACGTTGTACATCACCTGAGCTAGTTTGCGCGGCGCAACCACCCAGCCGATGCGGAATCCGGTCATGCCATATAGTTTTGACACGCCGTTCACCACAATGATCATCGACGATTCTAGATCTTTATTTGTGAACTGGTATGCGGGCGTGGCTTTGCGTCCATCGAAGACCAGTTTATGGTAAATATCGTCCATGATCAGGTAGATCTTGCGCCGCTCGCAGAAATCCACAACCTGGGCGAGA
This sequence comes from uncultured Anaerolineaceae bacterium, assembly GCA_964525785.1. Taxonomy (GTDB): domain Bacteria; phylum Chloroflexota; class Anaerolineae; order Anaerolineales; family UBA4823; genus JAQBDA01. The sequence continues at coordinate 7,937 of CAZGIX010000070.1, read as the reverse complement.
AATTCATCTCGGAACAGCTCCCCAGATGGATTGTTTGGGCTGTTGACGATAATGGCTTTGGTATACGAGCTGGTCGCTCGCTCGATATCTTCCATTCGTGGGTGGAAACTGCCATCCTCAGGGGTGACAATCACCGGGATTCCATAAACCATCTTTACCATCTCCGGATAGCTCACCCAGTAAGGCGCCAGGATGATGACCTCATCCTGCGGATTCAGGATGGTGAACAGGATGTTAAACAGCGACTGCTTGGCGCCCGCCGATACAATCACATTTTCTGGGGCCGCCAGCTTATCGTAGTTCTCCTCGGTGTAGCGCAGGATGGCTTTCTTCAGTGATGGTGTCCCATCGGGTGGGGTGTACTTGATATCGCCGCCACTCAACTTGGCCGCTGAGCTCAAGATGGCGGTTATTGGAGCCTTGTTCTTCGGCTCGCCGATGCCTAAATTAATGACCGGTTCGCCCTTTTCGCGCAGTATGCGCGCTTCTTCGTTCAGCGCGAATGTCGGCGATTCGGCGATTGACCTGGCAAGCTGGCTGATGGTCATATGCAGATATATCTCCTTTTATTCAGTCATCGGTTCTTTCTGAGGATATGATGGCTGTATAGCTTATCTATCCTACGAATGATAGCAGTGATTGTCCTGTGCTACGTTAGTTTAAAACCCTTTATCCAAAGCGTCAATGTGACGTTCATCATGCCGCAAATCAATGGGAAATTGCCCTTGCCTTTGTCGCCATACCGCAGAACAGGAAGGATATCCGGTTGCACGGGTACTGATACCAAAATGCCAGTTATGAAAACGAACATTTCGATCTTTCGTAAAAGGGAAGATGCGCCTGTTCCCTGCAATACGCGCCGATGACGAGCAGGCGATCGTTACTGCTGCAGGAGTAGCTTGTCAGGTGCAGATCGAGGACAGGAAGGACAGAAGTGCTGTCCATCCCATTATTTTGTGTCAGCATTACCCAATTTCGTCGGCTGTCTAGACGCTATCTCAAAAACAAGAGGTTTTGGGGTGTGTGGTAGCTTCATCGCCACACACACCCCAAATAACCATTTTTTAGATGACTTTTAATGAGAAACTGAACTTATCAACCTGACAGGCACATTCAGGAGGGAGATTTATTCCACCAGCTCGAATTTCTTGCCGGGTGTGCCGCAGACCGGGCATTTCTCAGGTGGTGGACCTTCATGCGTGTAGCCGCAGGAGGGACATACGTAAAATTCTGATTCACTGGCGGGTGATCCCAGTGCTTCGAGGGCCTTGCGGTATAACCCTTCATGGATCTTTTCGACTTCCATGGCCCAGAAGAAGGATGTCCTGGCCTTCTTGTTCATCTCGGCTTCAGCGTCTCTGATGAATTCTGGATACATGCTGACCACTTCGTAATTTTCACCCGCGATGGCAGCCTTAAGGTTTTCGGCTGTGCCGCCGATACCATCCAAAGCTCGCAGGTGGTTAATGGCATGGATTGTTTCCGCTCTCGCCGCGGCGCGGAAGAGCTTGGCTACCTGCGGGTAGCCCTCTTGTTCAGCCTTCTTCGCAAAAGCAGTGTAGCGCCGGCTGGCTTGCGACTCACCGGCGAAGGCTTCTTTCAAATCGTCAATGGTTTTCGACATAAGGACCTCCAATAGATTATGGTTTTAAACTAGACCCGAAACGATAGCTAATAGCACCCCGCCTGCCATCACGCTGCCGAGCTGACCGGCAGTGTTAGCACCCATAGCATGCATCAGGATGAAGTTCTCAAAGTCTTCGTCCTGAGCGACCTGAGCCACCAACCGGCCTGCCATCGGGAAAGCGCTGATCCCGGCCGCGCCGATCAAGGGATTAATCTTCCCGCGGGAGACAAAAGACATCATCTTCCCAAACAGCAATCCCGCAACCGTGTCCAGGATAAATGCCAGCAAACCCAACAGCAGTATTTGGATGGTTATCCAATTGAGGAAGCTCCCGGCGCTCATTGTGGAGCCAATAGTGACACCAAGGAAGAGGGTGGCGATATTCGCAATTTCATTCTGAGCCGCTTTACTTAACCGGTCTACCACGCCGCTCTCCCGCAGCAGATTACCTAACATCAGCATGCTGATCAGTGGGGTGGCCTCAGGAACCAGCAGACCAATCACCAGCGTAACAAGTATTGGAAATACTACCCTTGCCCGCCGTGTCACCGGTCGAGGTGCGTAATCCATACGGATGCGCCGCTCTTTTTTAGTGGTCAGCGCCTTCATCAATGGCGGCTGAATGATCGGTACCAGACTCATATAGGAGTATGCCGCCACGGCGATTGGCGCTAACAATTCGGGAGCGAGTTTGGAGGCCACGAAGATCGAGGTGGGTCCGTCGATAGCCCCGATAACGCCGATCGAAGCGGCCTCGTTGAGTGGGAATCCCAGTAATGTTGCCAGGAGCAGGGTTCCAAAGATACCGAACTGCCCGGCTGCACCGAGAAGCACCATTTTCGGCTGAGAGAGCAAGGGACTGAAGTCGATCATCGCTCCCACGCCGATAAATATCAGTAGAGGAAAAAGCTCAGTGCTGATGCCGGCTGCATACATGATTCCGAACAAACCATCCCCTTCGGTCATGCCGGTTAGAGGGATGTTCGCCAGTATGCAGCCGAAACCGATCGGCAGCAGCAAGATCGGTTCATACTCTTTCAGCACCGCTAGGGCGATCAAGATTGCGCCGACCGCGATCATGATTGCGTTTCCCAGGGTGAAGCTAGCCAGACCTTTGGTAAGCTCTGCGATAAGGGATGACAGGTCCATAATGTTATTCTCCCAATAACTGACTGGTTACAAATATACGGTTATTGGGTTTCATACTCTAGCAATACATCCTGGTGCTGTACGGCTTGCCCAACCTGGATATTGACTTTGGCAATTTTCCCGGTGCGGGCAGCGCGGATGGTATTCTTCATCTTCATCGCTTCTAACACACACAGCGCCTGGCCAGGATTTACCTGATCGCCGGGTTTAACCACAACGGAGATGATTACACCCGGAATTGGTGCGGTTACGATCAGGTCTGTGGTTTCCTGCCTATCTTCAGGTGTTGCGATCGGTGTTGGCACAGTTGCCCCAGCGAGAGGCTTTCCGACTTGTTCTGCTAACTCTGGTGTAGCAAAGTATGGCTTGAATCCCATCTCAGTTTCCAGCCAGACCTCCACCGGTTCGCCGTTAACCAGGGCGATGATCGGCTGGTTATGCAAGTCATTTAGCTCTACTTCATAGGATTTGCCGCTGATCTTAACTTTGTATTTCATCGAGATGTACCTCGTTTATTGATTATGTTTGAACGCATCGCCAGCTGCCAGGCGCTGACCAGAGCAGTGGGAGGCAGCGGGAATTCATGTGGCTGGGTATCCAGTTCCATCGCCAGTGCCACGGTTACAGCGGCCAAGGCTGCCTGGCGTTTACGCTCCAGTTCTGCTGCGCTAAATGTCTGCTCCTGTTGTGTAGGCAAGCGGGTCAGGTGAACCAGCAAGGCAATGGCGCCCCACAGAACGAAGATGGCTCCGAATACCAATCCCATACCTAAGAGGGTGATTACTAAGGCAGTGAAAAGTTGTTGTGTCATGAGCAATAAGTCTGCAATCGATTTAAACAGGGATATTGCCGTGCTTGCGTGGTGGGGCAGCGGAGAATTTGTCCCTCAGCGCCCCCAGGGAAGCGATTATCTTGGGCCGGGTCTCGCACGGCTCGATGATATCGTCTACATACCCTGCCCGGGCGGCAAAATAGGGATTGTTAAATTCGGAGCGGTATTCCTCAACCAGTCGTTTGCGTTCGAGGCTAGGCACTGGTGCGGCGCTGATCTGCTTGCGGAAGAGGATATTTACGGCTCCTTCGGCGCCCATAACAGCGATCTCAGCGCTAGGCCAGGCATAAGTGACGTCGGTGCCCAAATACTTGCTGCTCATTACCACATACGCGCCGCCGTAAGCCTTGCGGGTGATGACGGTAATTTTTGGGACGGTGGCTTCTGAGTAGGCGTAAAGCATTTTTGCCCCGTGACGGATAATACCTGAGTGCTCCTGACCAACCCCTGGCAGGAAACCCGGCGAGTCAACGAATGTGACCAGGGGAATGTTGAAACAATCACACATGCGCACAAAACGCGCCATCTTGTCAGAAGCGTCGATGTCGATGACTCCTGCCATTACCATCGGTTCTTGGGAGATGATCCCGACACTGTGCCCTCCAATGCGGGCAAATCCGATAATCGCGTTGCGCGCAAAGGCTGACTGGATCTCAATGAAACTGCCCTGGTCTACCACACGCCCAATTACCTCGTGCATACTATAAGGCTCGGTTGGGTCGATGGGGACGATGCTATTCAGCTCCATATCCATGCGCAGCGGGTCATCAGTGGGAGGCTGGAAGGGGGGATTCTCGACATTATTGGATGGGAAGTAACCGATAAGACGGCGAGTAAGCGCAAGCGCGTCTCCCTCAGTATCCACCGCCAGATGAGTAGTGCCCGTGATATCCATATGGATATCAGCCCCACCCAGGCTCTCAGCATCGATCACCTCTCCGGTCACCGCTTTGATCACTTCTGGTCCGGTCAGGAACATGAAAGAGTGTTTGCGCACCATGAGGATAAGGTCCGTGAGGGCAGGCGAGTATGCAGCGCCGCCGGCGCAAGGTCCCAACAGAACGCTGATCTGTGGGATTACTCCTGAGTAAAGAGCATTGCGGCGGAAGACCTCGGCATATCCGCCCAGGCTTTTCACCCCTTCCTGAATGCGTGCCCCGCCTGAGTCGATCAGTCCAATAATTGGAACGCCATTCCGTAAAGCCAGATCCATCACCCGGCAGATTTTGTGGGCCTGCATCTCTGAGAGTGTTCCACCATAGACGGTGAAATCCTGGGCATAGACATAAACGGTGCGCCCATTGATCTGCCCATAGCCAGTTATCACGCCTTCGCCGGGATATTTCTCTGCTGCCAGTCCCATCTCGTCACCCTGATGGGTGATGAAGGGTTCTAACTCGTTGAAAGTGCCTGGATCTAGCAGCAAATCAAGGCGTTCCCTGGCTAACAGTTTGCCTTTGGCGTGCTGGCTGGCAATACGCTCCAGTCCGCCTCCTAGACGCGCCCTTTCCCGGAGAGCACGCAGCTCAGCAATTCGAGGGTCTTCAAGAACCATTGTTAATCCTCTCGCTTGTTGTCGATTTCACAGCTATATCCGATAGTACACCCATGTTTGTTGTTAATTCAGTGACAATCTTCATGAAAAATGGGGTCACTGTGACATGTTCCTGTCCCTGAATTCTCCGGCTTTTTCCTTGATATCAGATTCTATTATCAACCGGCTGCGGTTGATCTTTCGGCCAGGTAATAGGGCTATCTCCATACCGAAATTATAATGGCGACAGGCTGCGGTAAAATTGAAAAGACAGCATGCCGCCGGCACTATGATGCGCCAGGCGGTTGATAATTACTAACTGTGGGTTAGATACGATGACAAGACTATGATGCATCGCTAATCTGTGAGGTAAAAATTATGGCAGAGAAAGCCTTTCAAGACTATTATCCAGAGAATTTTAGCTATTGTTTTGGTTGTGGGCGCTTAAATCAGCAGGGTTATCAGATAAAAAGCTACTGGGTTGGGGAGGAGTCAGTCTGTCACTTCACTCCACGAGAGTACCATATTGCAGTGCCTGGCTTCGTGTATGGCGGATTGATTGCATCATTAATCGATTGCCACGGCACCGGTACAGCAGCCGCGGCAGCTTATCGGGCAGAGGGACGCCCGATGGACAGCCTGCCGGCTCTGCGGTTTGTGACTGCATCACTGCACATCGATTACCTGAAACCCACACCGCTCGGGATCGATTTAGTGCTGCGCGGCAAAGTGGAAGAGGTCAAGGGGCGAAAGGTTGTGGTGAGAATTAAACTTTACGCTGGGGATGAGGTGTGCGCGCGGGGAGAAATCATCGCGGTGCAGATCCCCGATAACATGCTGGTATAAACAAGGATGACCTATTTATGGGGGAAGATTCAACAACAACGGTATGTAAATACTGCGCAGTGTTCCACTGATTACTTTCATAGATACTGAGATTACATGCGGTGATCCATCGACTCCAGCGGGAGAAACAACGGTCAGAGTGATCGTGCCTTGATCGATGAGTTCTGTGGGAGGCAAATGTTTGTTCGGGGTAATGGTGAAGGGATCAGGTGTTGTACCCAGGGTGGGAGTGATGGTGAACCAGTAATTTTCCGCTTCTATCTCCCATTCTAATGGATCTGAGCTACCGACGTTCTCGGGTGTCAACCTGGTGTAAGTTGGGAAAAGTTGTTGGGTCTTTAGATCGTAGGTAAAGGTGATTGTGTCGGTAAGCGCGCACAGCTGTGGATCCGAGTCGGCAATGGACAAGTCGATTGTATCGTAGCTGGTAGTGACCTGATCGCCGGTGCGCATCTCAACCGTAACAGTCCGCTCACCTGAAGCATGCAGCAGCTCCCAGGACAGGGCGTTTTGGAATGGCTGCCAAGCTGTCCAGGCCTCCATATCGTTCCGCAGGCGCAGCTCGCTCCAATCGCCATAGATATAGAGGTTCACAACCGGGTCGTTCGTAGCCTGTGCGTCATTATTGATTACTACCGGATATACGCCATTGCGCCGACCGAAATCTTGAGTCCAGTATGAGCTGTACGATCCGCTGCCTTCGTAATAACCTATCCCGATCTCCCAGTTGGAAGCGCTTAAAATATTAGACCGGTGCCCAGGACTGTTCATCCAGGCGTTCATAACCGATTCGGGGGTGCCATAGCCTGCGGCAATATTCTCTCCTCTTGCACCGTTGTAGTAGCTGCCTATCCGGGTCCAGACTGAACAACTATAAAACAGCTCGTCACCGCTGCGATCGTAGGAATCGTGGTTAAAATAGTCATCCTGTCCCAGGTCGGTCGAATGATATCGGGCAGCCGAATCCAGGTTGGCAATCCGTTTGAGGGGTGGGAGCCCTTCACTGGCACGTTCCTGGTTGACCAGCTCGACAATTGCCAGCTCGTAATCGCTGTTGATTACCGGCGCTTCGGTATCACCACAACCGGCCATATCTGGCAATGTAGTGGTGTTTGATATCTGAATTGAGCTGGTTAACGGCTGAACTCCGGGCGATGGATCTTCTGAAAAGGACAATCCAGGCGTTTGAGGAAGGAGCATGATGACCAATAACAACCTGGATAGAAGCTTGACAGTAAAAATAAAATATTTCATGCAATATCTCCAATTACAGCAAACAATAATGTTAAATACGAGTATACCCCTCTATTTGACAGGGTTTCCCTTACATTCTTGTTAGCTTTACTAACAAATACATTAAAATTGACCCAGCTATGGACGTTTCAACCCCTGTAAGTAAACACCTTTCGCTGTTAAAAATAAATCACCGTCTCTATCAACATCCAGGTCCGATCCATTCCCTGGAGCAGGCCGCTCAAGAGAGGGGCCAACGCCTTGAGCAGGTGGTGCGCAGTATTGTATTTCGCATCGGGCAGGGAGAATATGTAATGGTTCTGATATCCGGACCTGAACAGGTATCCTGGCCAGCGCTGCGAATCTACCTGGGTAAATCGCGTTTGACCATGGCTACCCCAGATGAGGTACGGGAGGCAACCGGCTACGAGACTGGGGCGGTATCACCTTTTGGATTGCCTGGACCAATGCGGATTTTGATTGACGAGGCGCTGCTTACTCAGGAAGAAATATCGATCGGTTCCGGTGTGCGCGGTGTGACAGTTATCTTGCAGCGGAACGATTTGTTAGCGGGGCTGCCTGAAGCAGAAATTGGGAAATTCTCATCAAGCCAGCCGGGAAATGATCGATGAAATGCGGCCAGAGTATGGGGAATACCGTATTAATTGTCAGCACGATTAAAGCATGCTGGCAGTTTTGAGATCCAATCAGGGGAT
>CAZGIX010000069.1:0-21352 GCA_964525785.1 uncultured Anaerolineaceae bacterium | reverse complement strand
TCATCCCGGCGTGGCAGAAGCGGCAGCCGCGCGTGCAGCCGCGCATGATCTCGATGGGCACGCGGTTGTGCACTGTATCAATATAGGGGACGATAAAGTTTGTTGTAGGGGGTGGGAGCTTCGGAACGATGCGCTTGACAACCGGCAAGGGAGCCTCGGGATCGAGCTTTTCCATGGACTCAAAGACACCGCCCTCCTCATAGTGGGCAGTATACAGTGAGGGCACATACACACCCCAGATCTTTGCCAGCGAGCGCAGCAGCTCACTGCGCAGCTTGCCGCTGGATTCCCAGGCCTGATGCGCGGCGATGATCTCGTGGATCACTTCCTCACCTTCGCCGATGACGAACGCGTCGATAAAAGCGTGCATCGGCTCCGGATTATAGGCTGCATGCCCACCGGCTATGACCAGCGGATGCTGCTCATGCCTCTCAGCCGAGAAGAGCGGCACGCCGCCCATGTCCAGAATGTTGAGGGTGTTGGTATACAGGGTCTCGTAGGGAAGCGAAAAGCCGATGATGTCGAAGTCTGCCAGGGCGTGCTTGCTCTCCAATGAATAAAGGGGTAAACCCGCCTGGCGCAGGGCAGCCTCCATATCCACCCAGGGCGAGAAGAACCGCTCCGCAAGGGCGTCTGCGCGTCCGTTGATTAGGTCGTACAGGATCGCCAGCCCCAGGTTGGACATGCCAAGGTCATAGATATCTGGGAATACCAGGGCGACATGCGTCTGGATCGCCTCCCAGTTCTTGACCACCTGGTTGAGCTCACCTCCGGTGTAGCGACCCGGTTTCTCGACTGTGGGAAGGATGGTTTCCAGCCGGCGGCTGATGTCATCTGGATTGAGCACCAATAAGACCTCGTTCCTGTGGGATTTGAGTTAAAGAGTTAGGAGTTACGCACTTCAGGGGTAATCGGGGGTGTTTGGGCGGGTAACGCCCGCCCAAACACCCCCATCCACCCACCAACTGCGTAAGTCCTAAGATTATAACAGAATCCAGAGTATGCCGATTTTATTTATTCGAATATCCAGGCGTCCGTTGAGCGCTGCCAGTTTACCAGCTCTGCAGGCTGGAACCACAGGGCGACTTCTACCTCGCCGTTCTCGACGCTGTCCGATGCATGCGTCAAATTGCGCCCTACCTCCAGGGCAAAGTCATGCCGCAGAGAGCCTGGGGCGGCTTCGGTCGGTCGGGTGGAGCCCATCGTCTGGCGCACGGCGGCGATTGCGTTTGGGCCTTCCCAGACCATTGCCATAACCGGTGAGGAGGTGATATAGCGGATCAATCCCTCATAAAACGGCTTGCCTTTATGGATGGCATAATGGGTCTCTGCCAACTCCAGGCTCACATTCATAAAACGGGCTGCTACCAGCCGCAGGCCGCGCCGCTCCAGGCGTGATATTACCTCCCCGATCAGTCCGCGCTGCACGCCATCGGGTTTGACGAGTACAAGTGTGCGTTCCAATTCTTCCTCCGGGTTAATCTGAAATTGTCGGTACCGCCGTTCGGCAGCCTATATTATAAGGGTAAGTTAAACAAAATGCGGGCGCGCACGCCCGCATTTCATGTGGATTAGGATTCCGTCAGCGCAGCAGCTCCTCCGCTTTCGTATAAGCGTCGAGGGCTTCCTGGATTTCCCCGGCGTGCATTTGTGCATCACCAAGGGCCAACCATATATTGACATCCACTGGGTAGGTATATAAGGCATTGTGCAGGTCTTTGACCACCTCATGCAGGGAGGCGTTTTTGGCGATCAGCGCCTGGTAATGCTGCACTGCCGCTTGGATATCGGCCCGCCCGAGTGCGCTGCGTGCTTCAACCAGCAGCGGATCTGCCTCTCCTGCGGGGGCAGGCAGCTCGATAACTTCAGGTTCAGGCAGCTCAATCGCTGTTGGCTCAGGTAATCGTACCGGAGTGGGAACGACTTCCACATACTCGCCCAGCGTTTCGATCACATCCTCGTCAAAACCTTCGACATCCCGCAGCTCGTCCAGGCTGTCCAGGGGACCGTGGGTACTGCGGTAGTCCAACAGTGCCTGGGCACGCACAAATCCAACGCCGGGCAGGCGCTCTAGCTCAATCAGCGAGGCGTTATTGAGATTCAGCCGGATAGTTTCCGGCATGGTGATTGCTTCCTCACTCACCTCTTCAATCGGTCCCAGCTTGCCGGTCATGCCTGCTGAAGCAGGCGTCCAGGGCTCCGGTGTGACTGGCGTGGTGTCCTCTGCCACCAGGTCTGCCAACCAGGAAGGCAGCTCGGGAACCTGCTCTTCGACAGCAGGTGCAGCCGGCAAAAGTTCCTCTAACGGTACCGGCTCTTCGAGAGTTATCTCTTCGGGCTCGGCACCCTCCGGTTCAGCCTCTTCTTCTACTGGCTCGGCAGCCAGACCCGCTGCCAGTCCAGCCGCTGCACCCATCCAGGCAAGCGGTACCTCCTCGCCAGCCGGTTCCCCGACCGCTTCTTCTGGAAGCTCAGCTTCTAGCTCGACCGGAAGCTCAGCTTCAACCAACTCCTCAGGCAGCTCGACCGGCGGGAGTGCCTCCGCCGTCTCAGGCGTGGGTAGTGCCTCCTCCAGATCAGCAGTTACAGGTTCTTCTATTTCCGGAATTTCGATTTCGGCTTCGGCCTCCATTTTCACCCATTCGGGCGCTTCTTCGGTGCGCTCTTCGGGGGTTAGGAGCAACGCTTCCTCAGCGCCCTGTTTAACTGCAAGGCTCTCCAACCAGGCATAGGCGGCATCTATCTCTGTTTCACCGACCGGGACAGGCGCTTCACCTGTGCCTTCTATTTCCGCAGCTGCGGCTCCTTCAGCTGCCTCGAGCGCCTCAGCGGGCTCTGTGATCTTGGGGATTTCTTCGCCGGGCAGCTCTTCAGCCTCAGTACCTTCCCCTGAGATTATCGCCTCCGCAGCCGCGGCTGCCAGCAGCCAATCGGGCAAGCTGCCTTCGACTGCTTCCGCTTCTGTGACTTCACCTTCACCCTCAGGCACTGCTGCTTCAGCAATCAGCTCCTCCTCCGCAGGTTCAGCAGACTCGACCGGAGCTGGGGCCTCACCCTCCGCCTGTGCAGCCTCTGTGACCCATTCGGGCGGCTCTTCCGACCGCTCCTCGGGTGTGTACATCAGGGCTTCAGTCGCCCCTTGCTTGACTGCCAGGCTCTCCAGCCAGGCGAAAGCTGCATCCTCTTCACTCACGGGTACCGCCGCGGCTTCTTGGGCTTCGATGGGGATACCCTCCTCGGGGAGAGCCGCTTCCGTCTCCGATTCGCCACCCGTTTCGACCGCTGGCGCCTCGACGGTTTCTTCAACCACCTCCGCTGGCGTCTCCAGGCCTTCTTCTGCCAACGCAGGATGGGGGACGCTGAAAATAGACGGTTTCGTATCGCCCTCGATCACGGCAGGCTCTTCGATTTTTAGGAATTCGCCAGGTGTTTCAGCCGCCTCTTCCACAAGGGCAGTCTCCTCCAGCCAGGAGGGAAGCTCAAAGGATGGCTCGCCAGCTGCTGCAAGGCTCACTTCTTCAGCCGCCGGCTCACCTTGCAATGCGGTCTCGAACGGGATAGCAGGCTCTTCCTCTTCGGTAATCTCTTCGAGCGCTGCTGCACCCATCATAATCGCGGCTTCTTCAGGAAGTTCTAGTTCCTCGATCTCCGCCAGCGACTCGGTCACTTCTGGCTCTTCCAGAGCAGTGGGCCATTCCATAACGACAGGCTCACCTGGTGTCGCAAACTCCTCTGCCTCGACCAGCGCCTCGGGGACTTCTGGCTCTTCCGGCATAGCGATCGGCTCGATCTCGGCTTCAACTGCAGCCTCTTCGGGCGGTGCTCCTGCCAGCCATGCAGGCAGCTCCTCAGCAGCAGGTATTTCAGGTGCAGCCTCTTCGGCGGGTTCCTCCGGCACGGTGAACTGCTCGAGCTCTGCTTCAACCACAGCCTCTCCGGAGGGTGCTTCTGCCAACCATGCGGGCAGCTCTTCGGCAGCAGGGATTTCTGGCCCGGCCTCTTCAGCAGGCTCTGCCGGTAGCCATACCTGTTCCTCGCCAGATATCGCCTCCGCCGATACGGGTTCGGTTTCAGCACCTTCCACCGGTGTTCGGGTTTGCAGCCAATCTTCGACCGAGGTGGTTACCTCTTCCGGCTCCTCCAGCCAGGTCAGGTCGTGGCTTTCGACAGGCTGCAGATCTTCTGACAGCCACTCCTGCTCTGCTAGCGCCTCTGCAGGTGCCTCGGCGCCGGTCTCCATCTGGCGCAGCCACTCGGGCAGCTCATCATCAGCAGCTGAAGGAGTGGGCACAGCAACGACCTCTTCTTCGGTGCCGGTCTCGCGCAGCCATTCCGGAAGCATCTCCTCCGGTGAAAGCTGGGCCTCTACAGCCTGTTCAGGCAGCACCTCTTCTGGACCTTCTACCTTGGCTTCCTGCGGCAGCTCGAATGATTCGGGCTGCCATTCGCCGGGTTCAGCCACCTCGGGTACAGTCAGCTCTTCTTCAGGCAGTTCTTCCTCAACTGGCAGCTCTTCATCTGCAGCAGCTCCTAAGGCGGCGGCACCCAATCCAACGGCCCCGACGACCGCCTCGCCCAAGCCAGCCTCATCCAGACTGGGGATTGCCTCGCTCTCCGCTTCCTTCTGCACCCATTCTGGCGCCTCTTCCATGCGTTCTTCAGGACCTAGGAACAGCGCTTCGCTCGCACCTTGTTTAGCAGCTAATCCTTCCAGCCAGGCAAATGCCTGCTCTTCTTCCTGGGCTGTGATGCCAGCCACAGGGGTCTCTTCCAGGGCTTCAGGGATCGCTGCTTCGGGCTTCAGCTCAGCCAGCCACTCCGGAATCTGCTCGGCTTCACCCTCGACCGCAGGTTCGCTGGGGGCTTCAGCCAGCCAATCCGGCACCTGCTCTGCTTCAGCCTCGATTACAGGGACGGTGGGGATTTCGGCCATCCACTCCGGCAGCTCACTCTCCGGCGCTTCTTCACCAATCTCCGGGGCTGCAACCACCTCCTCTACCGGTGTTTCGATCTCTGCTTGTGAGACAGCTTGCAGCTCAGCTCCCGCAGGGCCTAACTCCTTCAACCAATCTGGGATTTCATCGGCCGCCAGCGGCTCAGCTGCAGCCAGATCCTCCCACGGGAGAGCTTTATCGCCTGGCCCAGTGAGATCTTCGCCAGCCAGTACCGACAAATCCGCTGCCAGGGCAGGTTCGATGTCGGCTGGAACGATTTCTGGCGTCTCCAAAAATGCTGGCTCAGGAGATTCAATGGGAGCGGCTTTCTCTGCAGGTTCTTCGACCAGCCAATCTGGCAGCGCACCGGCTTCCATTTCGGGCGCAGTCTCCTGAGCCGTAGGCTCCTCTTCGCTTCCGATACCAGCGGCAGCCAGCCCCGCGGCCGCCGCGGTGCCGCCAACCAGCCAATCCGGCAGTTCTTTGGCTTCTGCTTCTGCAGGCATGCTCTCGGATTTTTCACCCAGCCAGGTCGTGATGGTGTCGCTTGGCCCTGGTGGGGTCTCCTCAAGCCAGGGTAAGGCGGCCGAATCAAGCGCCTCCACCAGGCCTTGATCGATGTCTTCGATCTCTTCTTCTTCCTGCATGGCATCCTTTGGCGCAATTGCACGCAGCCAGCCAGGTATTTCTGCTGGGGCCAAACCATCCTCTTCACCAGGTTGATTATCGCCTAGCGAATAGCCCATTTCAGCTTCTTTTTGGGTGCCGTCGGATGGGACCCAGCCGGCATCCTTCATCCACTCAGGGATCAGTTCATCCGCTGGCTGGGGTGTTGGAGGGGCGCTTTTGTCAAGGAAAGGAGCCAGCTCTGGCGCCTCGTTGTCGGAGGAGCTCACAAAAGGGGAGACTCTGGGGGTCTCATCACCGGGAGCGGCTGCCTGAGTGAGGCCATCCAGATCGCTCAACCAGTCAGGCACGTTTTCCTGCTTACCTGCCGCAGGTTCGATCTCAACCCCAAGGGATGCGGCCCATTGAGGTTGGGATGGCGCGCCAAATCCGCCGGTATCCACCCTCAACTCCAGTTTATCCAGGTAAACCGCTTCGTCGGGAACCAGCTCGGGAGAAGGCGCGCGGGGTGACACCTGGCCCAGGTAGGGATTCATAGCGATGGCTCGCTGCCGGTATGCAGGCGCGTCGTTGACGCGGTCGGTGCTTGCCAGGATCTCTGCCATAATGCGGTTGGCTTCGATGCAATAGGGAAGCTTCTTTAATATCGCTGAGCAGGTGTCGGCAGCATCCACACGCTGCCCGGCACGCAGGTAGGATTGCGCTAAAAGCACTTGCAGATCGGTGCGGGCTGGATCAGCAGTCAGAGCGGCCCGCAGTTCGTTGATCGCCTGGTGGTACAGCTCACCTTTGTAATACATGCGCGCCAACGCCCCGCGCGTCAGGCGCACCTTGGGCGGCTCCATCCCGTCCCGACGCCCGTACAGACGGCGCATCTCGCTCTGGATAGCTACATTGGCGGGCTGGATCTCGAATGCACGCTCCATATGCCAGATGGCTGCATCCAGATTGCCTTCATCCTCACGGATAATGCTCATCCCAAGATGGGAGACAAAATCATCCGGGATGGATGAAAGAACCCTTTGGAAGACATCCGAAGCATCGCCGTAGCGCTGCGCTTCCAGATAGGCTTTCGCCATCAGCCGGTAAGTATCAATATGTTTGGGATAGTACTTGAGGATGTGACGGCAGTGGGCTAATGCCTGGTCGTATTGTCCTCGATCAATCAGACCTTCGGTCTCCTTACCATAAGCCCTCAGAGAAATTTTTGCCATGCAGTTGCTCCCGGTGTAGAACATTAAACGTATATATACAGGCTTGCCCTGCAGACTGATTCAAGTATGCCCTAATTGACGTCAAGTTGCAAGGATTTTGCCAGTTATTCCCGGTTTAGCTACGGAATTGTAAGGTGAACAAAAGTGCGTGCAGGGGAGCTGCACGCACATCTCGAGTTTGGGTTCGGGAGATCGTTTAATCTCCCGCGGTCGTACTTTGGGTGATCTCCGGAGCAGGTCTCTTGCTCTGGAAGATCGCCCAGATCAGAGCACCGATCAGCAGCACGACTACCAGCCATCCCCAGAATCCCAGGGTCTTGTAAGCGACCACGATAGGCGCAACGATCAGTGCCACCAGGTTAACTACCTTGATCATCGGATTGAGTGCCGGTCCCGCCGTGTCTTTGAAGGGATCACCGACCGTATCGCCCACCACGCCGGCTTTGTGCCGCTCAGATCCTTTACCCAGGTTGTTGGCAATGTCACGCGGCTCATCCTCGATCAACTTCTTGGCGTTATCCCATGCGCCGCCAGCGTTGTTCAGGAAAACCGCCAGCAGCTGCCCAGACAGGATAATGCCTGCCAGAAATCCACCCAGGGCTTCGACTTGCAGGAGCATCCCGACGATAATCGGGCTGAGCACCCCCAGAAGAGCTAAAGGCACCAGCTCTTTCTGTGCAGCTTGGGTGGCGAGGGCAACAGCCTGGCGGTAATCGGGCTTGACTTTGCCCTCCAGCACGCCCAGCTTGAACTGCCGCCGGGCTTCGAATATGATCAAGGAAGCCGCCCGGCTGACAGCCTGGATAGCAAACGATGAGAACAGCCAGGGAACCGCACCACCGATAAGCATACCGACGAAAACCTGCGGCATAGAGACTCGAATGCCGTTTGCGAGCGCGGTGGGATCTACCCGGCTGACATCGGTGATGAAGGAGCCAAACAGTGAGACCGCTGCGATCACAGCCGATCCGATGGCGATGCCTTTGGTGATTGCCTTGGTGGTGTTGCCCACCGCGTCCAGGTCTGCCATGATCTGGCGGGCAGCTACGGTGTCGTCATCATTCTCATCGTGCCACGCCATCTCTCCGATGCCGTTAGCATTGTCGGAAATTGGCCCGAAAGAATCCATCGCCACATTGTTGCCGGTCAGGGTGAGCATGCCGATGCCGGTCATCGCGACGCCATATAATATGAAGGTGAAGCGCACGAAATCTTCACTCAATCCGGAACTTGCCGCCAATGCAGAGACATCAAAGCCCGAAAATACCAGGATGGAGATAAAGATTGTCAGTGCAATCACCAGGATCGACCAAACGGAGGATTCAAAACCGACCGAGATGCCGGAGAGGATCAGCGTCGCCGGGCCAGTGTCTGCCGATTTCTTGATCTCTTTCACCGGCGATGTGTGGGTACCGGTGAAGTAATCAGTCAGACGGTCAATCGTGATCGCCAGGGCTACACCCAGGGCGGTTGCCAGGAATGGGCGCCACCAACCACCGGCAACATCGGTCATGTACAGCAATCCAATGGCACCGAAGAACACCACCGAGATGCCTGCAGAGGTCAGGAAGCCGGTAAAAATGGCTCTCATGGCGTCGCCGCTCTTGCCCGTACCGCCGCGCACCAGGTAGGTGCCAATGATCGATGCGAGTACGCCGATGCCGCGCACCAGCAATGGGTAAATGATCCATTCCAACTGCCCGGTGATGGTGGTCAAGGCAACACCCAGGATCAGGCTGGAGACGATGGTGACTTCATAAGACTCGAAGATGTCAGCTGCCATACCTGCGCAGTCGCCGACATTGTCTCCGACCAGGTCGGCGATCACTGCCGGATTGCGGGGGTCGTCCTCAGCGAGGCCGGCTTCCACTTTTCCGACCAGATCAGCGCCTACATCGGCAGCCTTTGTAAAGATGCCGCCTCCCACGCGCATGAATAGTGCCAGGAGCGTACCGCCAAAGCCGAATCCCAACAGGGTATCAGGGGCAGCGATACCGAAGATGATAAAGATGATCGTCCCACCAAATAAACCAAGACCGTCGGTGAGCATGCCGGTGATCGTGCCAGTCCGGTAGGCAATGCGTAGCGATTCGCCGAAAGATCTACGCGCTGCAGAAGCCACCCGCACGTTGCCCTGGACAGCCATGCGCATGCCGAGCTGGCCCACAGCCAATGAGAAGCTGGCGCCCATCACAAATGCGATGGCTCGCCCCAGTCCGATCAGGGTACGCAGCTGCTGCTCTTCAGCGCCGGTCAGCCCGTCCGCGCAGGTCCGGGCTGTCTCCATGTTGGCGTCTTTAAATGCCAGACAATACCACTCCGATGCTTCTGGAGTGGGTGGGGCAATATAAACTGAAGCAAATAAAGCCAGCGTGAGAATTACTATCAGAGGCAGGATGGATTTTAATTGTCGACGCAGGTAAGCATCCGCACCTTCTCGGATGGCGTTCCAGACCTCCTGCATCTTCGGCGTGCCTTTATCCTCGCGCAGGATCTGGTAGCGCAAGAAAAGCGCATACAGTAAACCCAGTATGGCGACGCCGAGCACACTCCAGATCGCAATTTGCTCGAATGTGTTTAAACCATACATATCCTTATCTCCTCCCGATGGTAGTTAATCGTGGTAAGCAGACCAACTCACGCCTCTCTGCATAGCAGCGGCGTTAGCGAAGGGCGCTCAATAATGTCTGGATCGGTTTGTGATTATCATCACCTCAATTGTTAAATTCCCTCCCAGTTTATTGGACATTGTTCATATATGAGGGCATAGAGGGTGTTTGGCTGGATAGGGAGTGTACCTGCAGTACTTGCTAAATCCGCCCCGCAGGCAGAATAAACCCAGCGGTCTGACCGCTGGGAGACTGAATTTATTGGTTTCTTTGACGGTGGCTATGATGAACACAATTAGTACGCGGGCCGTTCTGCATAACCGGGCATGTCTGGTTTCATTTTACAAGGGTGACGCAAAAGTGTCAAGCAGCGCAATTTCATTTCTGTTCGTTGGTAATTTTGAGCAACCAAAGCACATGCAATCCTGCCAGGACCGCCATAGTTTAATGAACGATCTACGTATATTAGCGTTTCGTTAATAAAGTTAAAACCTGTTGACTTTACCTGTCTGTTTGTTGTATAACCTTACTCGGGAAGTAACTACTCGTAGGTATCAGAAATCCCCGAACTATCTATCTGTAGACGGCATAGCCCGACTCGAGCACTGCCGCCGAACAACGGCTGTTGTGTTAGGTATCATTTTGTCTATTACGTTGGAGTGATCAATGATACGTGTTGAGGGGTTGACCAAAGACTATGGCGCGCGCCGGGCCATTGACCATCTGAGCTTTCACGCCGATGACGGAGAGATCCTCGGCTTCTTGGGCCCGAACGGCGCCGGTAAAACCACAGCAATGCGAATTTTATGCGGCTATATGCCTCCCACTGCAGGAAAAGCAGAAGTTGCGGGATACGATGTGGTCGAACAATCGCTGGAAGTGCGCCGCAGGGTGGGCTACCTGCCGGAGACTGTTCCGCTCTATCCGGACATGACGGTTTTCGATT
Organism: uncultured Anaerolineaceae bacterium; assembly: GCA_964525785.1. GTDB lineage: Bacteria > Chloroflexota > Anaerolineae > Anaerolineales > UBA4823 > JAQBDA01. Next base: position 11,022 of record CAZGIX010000069.1, on the reverse strand, counting down.
ATTTGAAGTTTATGGCTGATCTGCGCCACCTGCCAAAAGCTGGAGAACGCGTGGACGATGTTCTCGAGCTTGTGGGCTTACTCGACCGCGCCGATGGGTACGTAGCTAACCTGTCAAAAGGAATGCGCCAGCGGGTAGGTCTGGCGCAGGCGCTGCTTCACCAGCCAGAGGTGCTGATCCTCGACGAGCCGACGATCGGACTGGATCCGGCGCAGATCCATGAAGTACGCAACCTGATCCAGAAGTTGGGTCGCGAGCGCACAATTCTGCTATCGACTCATATCCTTTCGGAAGCGCAACAGGTCTGCGACCGGGTGCTGATCATCAATAAAGGACATATTGTTGCCGAAGATACCCCGGAGCGTTTGCAGGCACGCGTTTCAGGCGCGCAGCGCATCGCTATACGCGTTGGCAACGATGGCGACGGACTTGAGGCAGTAGTCCGGAAAGTATCGGGCGTTCTGCGAGTCACTCAGATCACGGTAGGCAGTGTAGAGTTCGAGACCACTCCTGGCACAGATGCTCGACCGCAGGTTGCTCGCGCCCTGGTCGAAGCAGGTTACGATCTGATGGAGATGCGCCCCATCGGTGTGAGCTTGGAAGAGATCTTCCTCCAGCTGACTCGCGATGAGCCGCAGCCCCCCGAGGTCTGGGAGGGTGAGCCGGGTCCCGAGGAAACTGCAGAATCCACTTCTGCCAGCCATGAAGAAGTGAATCGGGAAGGGTGATCGATGCGCAATATCTGGACAATCGCCAATCGTGAGCTGAAATATTACTTCGGCAGCCCGGCAGCTTATCTGGTTGCTTTTATGTTTCTGATCATCATCGGCATCATTTTCTATGCCAATGTGGTGTATGCAGTTACCAATCAGTATGCACCCGGGATCGATATCGTCATCGGTCCAATGGTTACGGTACTGCTCTTTGCCACACCTGCGATCACCATGCGCCTGTTAGCCGATGAGCAGCGTCTGGGCACGATGGAGCTGCTGCTCACCGCGCCGGTGCGGGATTGGGAGCTGGTGGTCGGTAAATGGCTGGGAGGATTTTTATTTATGATCGTGATCCTGGCCCTTACCTGGCTATTCCCGCTCTTGCTGAACCAGATCGTTGACCCGGGCATCGATCAGGGTATTTTGGTCAGCGGTTATCTGGGGCTGCTGCTGTTCACCGGGGCGCTGGTCGCCATCGGAGTTGCGGTTTCCTCGCTGTTCAGCAACCAGATCGCCGTTTTCTTCGCCACGCTGGGTGTTTACATGGTACTCTGGCTGATCGGGCTGCCTGGTCAGGCTTCCGGTGGTACTGGCAGCGAGCTGCTGCGCTACATTGACATCAGTGAGCATTTCTACAACACATTCTATCGAGGCATCATCGACCTGAGCGATATGGTGTATTTTCTGGCTCTTCTGGCGCTGGCACTATTCTTGGGTACTGTATCACTCGAATCACGGAGGTGGCGCTGATGAAGATCGACCGCAAACGCCTTGCGCCGCTGGGATTGGTACTGGCTGGCGTTGCTGCGCTGGCAGCTATCGTGTTGTTCATTATTCAGCGCGAGTGGAATGTGTATCTACAGGTCAGCCTGGGTTTGCTGGTATTGGGGCTGGCGCTGTTTGCAATCCTGGATCCAGCCAGGGTGCGGACAGCCTTGCGCGGCAGGCAGGCCCGCTACGGCAGCAATACCCTGGTGATGACGATTGCCTTCCTGGGCATCGTTGTGGTGATCGCATACCTGGCCTACCAGAACAACCACCGCTGGGATCTAACCGAAGGAGGTCAGAACACCCTGGCGCAAGAAACACTGGACACGCTCACGGCGTTACCCGAGAGCGTCCAGGTGAAGGCGTTTTACAGCGCCCGGTTGAATTCAGAAACGACCCGCAGCCTGTTGGATCAATATAAATTCAACGGCAACGACCGGTTCAACTATCAGATTATCGATCCGGTAGAGGATCCAATCGCGGCACAGGAAGCTGAAATCACCCAGGATGGCACGGTTGTGCTGCAAATGGGCGATCGGCAGGAGACGCTGACGTTTGTCACCGAGAAAGAGTTGACAGGCGCCCTGGTGCGCTTGATCGGTGACGAGCAGGCTGGTGTGTACTTCCTCACCGGGCACGGTGAAAAAGACCCAACCGGGAGCGGTGACAGCGGTTATTCGCAGCTCCAGGCTGCCCTGGAATCGAAGAACTACAAAATCAACACACTAAACCTGCTGGCGACCGGCCAGATCCCGGCTGACGCCCGCGTGATCGTGGTTGCCGGGCCGACCAAGCCAGTAACCAGCGGCGAGGTGGACAAGTTTAAAGAGTTCATTGCCAATGGCGGTGCTCTGGTGATTATGGAGGAGCCGCTGCCGGTAACAGAGTTTGGCACCGAGACGGATTATCTGGCGGCCTGGCTGCAGGAATCGATTGGCATCGTGTTGGGTAAAGATATCGTCGTCGATCTCACCTCAGAGCAGCCATTCGTTGCCTGGGCTTTCCAGTATGGGAACCAACCAATTACTGAGAAAATGCAAGGCGTGGGGGTGTATTTCCCAACCGCACGCAGTGTCGCTGCTGGTGAGTCTTCCGAAGGTTACACCCTCACCGAGTTGGTGCTGACCGCGGATCAAACCTGGGCTGAAACAGACCTTGCTGGCCTGCAAGTGCAGGATCAGCAGATTGCACCTGATGAGGGCATCGATCTGATCGGGAGCGTGCCGCTGTCTGTTGCGGCTGCGAGCAGCTCTGGGTTGGGCCGGCTGGTGGTGTTTGGCGATTCGGATTTTGCCGCTAACGTGAATTTCGCCAGTCTGGGCAACGGTGATTTGCTGATCAATGCCATCGACTGGGCTGCCGAGCAGGAAGAGCTGATCAACCTGACTCCCAAAGAAGCGGTCCAGCGGGTGATCATTGCGCCTCAGCGCTACACGATGGGTTTGATGCTGTTTGGCTCGGTAATCCTCCTGCCAGCCATTGTCCTGGTAGCCGGCGGGGTGGTATGGTTCCAGCGGCGCAAGCGCGGCTGATCTACTACAGCTGGTCAGCAATTGAACCTGATCTCGGATTATTTCATATAGATTGAAGTACGGACATGATCAAGCGTTCTACATGGATTTTGCTGGCGATATTTATCGCCCTGCTGGGAGTATTTTTCTACCTGAGGCAGAATCCCCTGGGTACCGGAGATGAAGATGCTACATCTACCCCCGCAGCCCACCTGATAAGCCTGGCGAGCAGCCAGATCACGGCAATCGAACTGAAAGATGATAAGGGTGGTTTGGTGAGCTTCAAATTGGGGAAGGATGGTGTATGGGCGCTCACTCAGCCTCCCTCTGACCTGACAGACCAAACCCTGGTGCAGTCACTGTTGAGCCAGCTGTCTCTCATGTCGGTCCAGGTCATACTGGAGGCTGAATTACAGGACAGCAGCGTCGGTCTCGAAGTGCCCAGCTATATGGTCACACTCAGTGCTGCAGATGGAAGCCGGCAAGTTGTTTCGATTGGTGCGCTTACATCGATTGGCTCGGGGTACTACACCCGGGTGGATAATGAGCCGGTGGTTGTGGTCAGCAAAACTACAATCGATAACCTGCTCAAGCCGCTGACGGATCCATCGACAATTGCCACACCGACTCCCGTCCCGCCAACCACGCAAGCGGTCGAGACGCCGAGCGGTAGCACCCCTTCTCAGGGGATGCAAACTGCTACGCCGTAACAGATTGGGATTAACGCCATCGGTGGGAACTTTTTACGGAGCCGCGTAACCCTTAAATATAATGAAATTGGGTATTGCTTTTGCTAAAAATTAAGTGTATCCTGAATTAACCACACTGCAAACGGGTAGGGGGACGTGTGTAAATTCATAGCCCGGGTGGTGCGGGGCACGGATGCACACCATGAATAGGACACAGGTCCTGGAGAAAAAATGATTGATGAAGATCTGCTGAACTCAATCGAGGATCGTGATGAAGATGAACATCCTGCGATAGCCAGGTTGATTGAGTTTGGACGTCAAAAAACATATGTAACCATTGATGATATCTTGACTTTCTTCCCTGAAGCCGAACAGGATGTAGATCAGCTTGAGGAGGCTTTTGCTGCGCTGATCAGCGCCGGGATTGCCTACGTGGACGAGCCGATTCCGGGTGGTCCGACCGATGAAGAACTGGTGGAGGAAGAAGTTGAAGAGGAAGTAACCCGGCGCGATCTGATCGTTGATGATAATTACCTTGCCAATATCGACACCGACGATACGATCGGGCTGTATCTCAAGGAAGTTGGGCGCGTGCCGCTGCTCACTGCAGAAGAAGAGGTCGAGCTGGCACAGCGCATCGAGCGCGGGCGCCTGGCGCGTGAAGAGCTGGCGCGCGGCAATGTCAGCCCTCGCCACAGGGGTGAGCTGCAGATGCTTATCGAGGACGGTTGGGCAGCTCGTGAGCACCTGATCACCGCCAACTCTCGCCTGGTGATCAGCGTCGCCAAGAAATACATGGGGCGCGGTGTGCCGTTCCTGGATTTGATCCAGGAGGGCAACATCGGCTTGATCCGCGCCGCCAAGAAATTCGACTACCGGCGCGGGCATAAATTCAGCACCTATGCTACCTGGTGGATCCGCCAGGCGGTCACGCGCGCCATTGCCGACCAGGGGCGCACCATTCGCGTGCCCGTGCACATGGGCGACCAGATCAACAAGCTGCTGCGCGTGCAGCACCAGCTGACACAACGCCTGGGACGCGATCCATCCGTGGAAGAGCTGGCGGATGCCCTGGAAGTAACTCCCCAAAAGGTGGAGAACATGATCCAGGTTGCGCGTCGCCCGCTCTCCCTGGAGACCCCGACCGATGACGAGGAAGACTCGGTGCTGGGTGACTTCATCCAGGATGAAGATGTCGCCGCGCCGGATGATACTGCCACATACAACCTGCTGCGCGAGCACCTGGACAGCGTCCTTAACGGCCTGCCGCCGCGCGAAGTGCGCATCCTGCAGCTGCGCTATGGTCTGCTGGATGGCCAGGCTTATACCCTGGAAGAAGTGGGGCGGAAGATGGGGGTCACGCGCGAGCGCGTGCGCCAGATCGAGGCCCAGGCCCTCAGCCGTCTGCGCCACCCTGCCATCCGGCGCAAACTGCGCGAGTATCTGGGCTAATCCCTGGAGCTATTTACCCGGCTCGATGCTTCAAGAGCCGGGTTTCTTTTTAAATATCAGCATGCCTTCACTGCCGTATATATCCGTAGGGATCTTTTCGATCAGCTCATAAGCCTGCTGGAAGCGCGCGTCGGGCAGCAAACCATTGCGCCCGTAGACCTCCAGGATGACAATATAGTCCGGGTGCTGATCCAGGATCAGGTCTGGGGGGATGGCGTAATTAATGGCATAGTAGCGCTCATCCAGCGGGTAGTAGCGCGTGGATTGGGGCGAGTTCAACCCGACGGTATCCAGGATGCGCGTAGGTGTATAGAAGCCCAGCACCCCCACATCGCCGGCAGCCAGGGTAGCCGGGCTGTCCAGCGCCCCGAGCTCTGGAGCCAGGCTGTCGGCTGCCTGGCGGTAGAGCAGCTCTAGCTGGTACCAGGCCATACCTGGGGCTGGTCGGCTCAAACCGTGATCGGGGCGCGCCACCCAATCCTGGCTGATCAGGGCCAGCGGAAGCAAGATTACCGCCGTGATCGCCGTCAAATGCTGCATCCAGCGGCGTCTCGGGCTGGCGAGCGAGATATCACCTGCTGATTCAGGCGAGAAGATAGCCGTCAAGAGTCTGTCTGCGCCGACCAATATCGTCAGCATATAGAATGGCAGGGGCGGGGTCAGGTACCAGCGGAAGATCAACGGGTTGGCTATCGCGAAGACGGCGAAATACAGCCAGGGGTACACCAGAAAAGGCCAGGCGTGTGGCTCGCTCTTCAGCACTTGCAGCCCTCCGATAATAAACAAGAAAGGGCACAGCAGCATTCCAACGCCAATCCACCAGGCGCCAAAGGTCTGGTTGCCCATGAACGGTATGGAGTAGTGCTGCAGCAAGCGGATAAAGGCTGAGTCGGCAGGCAGGTAGTAAGCGACAGCCTTGGCAGCCATCGAATGCGGCAAGGTACTGCCAAAATACAGCGTCGAAAAGGCGATCCACGCAACCAACGGAATGGCAAAAACCAGCGCGGTAGTCCAATAAGACGGTTTCTGGACGGCTTTCTCGGTATGCAAGGGCAGCTTAATAAACTTGCCCCAGCCAGTAGCCTGCAATACGATGTCCAACGCCAGTGGACCCAGCAGGATCAGCGCATCGGGACGGGTGAGCATCGCCAGAGCGGCTGTCAGCGCCGTAAGGATGAGGCGGTTTTCCAGATAAGCTGAGATCGTGGTTATCAGCAGCATCACGTACACGCTGGTCTCCAGACCGCCGATAGCAAAAGTCACGCTGAACGGGGCGATGGCCCACACCAGTGCCGCTCCCAATCCGGCTCGTGGTGAGCTAAAGCGTGCCCCCAAACGCAGCAGGAGAATGCAGGTCAAGCCGTCTGCCAGGGCGTTCACTGCCAGGGCAATATCGGGGAATGGCGCCTGGGTCCCGCCAGTGAACAGCGCCAGACCGCTTAACAAAAGTGTATAGAATGGCGTTGTGGTGCCCAGAACGTGCTCTCCGGGGTTGTAGACGAACCCGTTCCCGGCTAAAATATTTCGTGCATAGCGGAAAGTTATGTAGGAGTCGTCAATGGTGCGCGCCCCAGGCAGCAAGCGAGCTGATACTGCCAGCAAGAATACCACCAGCGGCAGCCAACGGGCTGCGGTAGATGTGAGTGTGGTGGTGCGGTCAGACGACGACATTGAGCGAATTGGGGGCAAGATCTCTACCCAGGATTCCACACCCGATTATATATCAGTGCCAGAGCCGAAAGCGCGGCATTTAGGTTTCAATTTTGTTATGCCTCAATTGACCTGGCTGGCGGGGGCAATTCTGATTGGGATTGCAATTAAGGCGTACCTGCTGATGGCAGGAGCGGCGCCGTTCAACAGCGATGAGGCTGTTGTGGCGCTGATGGCCCGCCACATCCTGGCAGGGGCGCGGCCGTTGTTCTTCTACGGTCAGGCGTATATGGGCAGCCTGGATGCCTGGCTGGCAGCCGGTGCTTTTACCTTGTTCGGTGAGCAGGTGCTGGCGGTGCGGCTGGTCCAGGTTCTCTTGTTCGTCGGGTACCTGTTCACGTTGTGGCTCCTGGGGCGCTCCCTTTTCGTCGATCGCCTCACAGCCAACCTGGCGATCGTGTTGGCAGCCGTGCCGACCGTGCTGGTTACCACTTACACTACTGTCTCGCTGGGCGGCTACGCTGAAACATTGGTGCTTGGCAACTTGATCTTATGGTTGGGCTACCAGGTGACCTGGGGAAAGTGGGGGGATCACCGGTGGGCATGGCCGGTGTTAGGTCTGGTGAGCGGGCTGGCGTTCTGGACGCTGGCGCTGTCGGTGGTCTACCTGCTGCCGGTGGGTATTTTGATCGTCTGGCAGGCGTGGCAGAATAGACCAGGGGCTGGTGCAGACAACGCTTTTACCTATGAGCAGGCCAAGGGGTGGGACCAAACCCGTAGGATCAATCGCCTCGCCTGCTGGATCCTGGCGCTGGCCGGTTTCTTTTTGGGGAGCCTGCCCTGGTGGTACGCCAACCTGACCGGCAGCTGGGCGGCAATGCGGGTGTTGGTGGAAGCGAGTTCTACGCAGACGTCCTTCGGCGAGCGCCTGGTTTCCCTCCTGCTGCTCGGCTTGCCCGCTGTGGCTGGGATGCGCTTTCCCTGGTCGCCGGAGTTTTCACCGCTGCCCGTGCTGTTCCTCTACCTGGTCTTTTACCTGGCGATTGTTTTCACGCTGGTGACGAGAATCCTCGCCTCCGCCATGCTGAGTGGAGCGAGTCCGCTCAGCATAAGCGGTGCAAGTCCGCCCGGCATGACACCAAGGCATGTTGCCCAGGGTATCTCCATCGTGCCTGGGCACTCTTCTCCCCAAGATGACACCTTCGTCATTGCGAGGCGATCTCTGCCGAAGCAATCTCCGAGTAAACCGAGATGGGGGTTGCTTCGTCGCTACGCTCCTCGCAACGACGGGCCGCGTGCCATCCTGAGCGTAGCGAAGGATCTGGGTCAACCGGCTGAGGCAGATCACCGGGAGCATGTCGAAGGTCAGGATCGCAGCACCCAGCCACTTAATAGCAACAGATCCTTGGCCCCTGGCGCCGGAATGCTTCTGCTTCTGTACGCTGTCGCCTTCCTGGTCATCTACCTGTCGACGCGCTTCGGAATCGACTCCACCGGGCGCTACCTGCTGCCGCTCAACCTGCTGCTGGTCTATGGGGCTGCCCTTTTTCTCGCCATTGCCTGGCGGCGCAAACAGGTCTGGGGCGTTGCATTTCTGGTGCTCATCCTGGCATTAAATGCATACGAAATAGCTCGCGCTTCAATATCCTCTGACGGGCTCACCACGCAGTTCGATCCGCGCACCCGCTTCGACAACCGCCACGATGCAGCCTTGATGGATTTCCTCTCCCAGAAGGGCGAGCTGCGTGGCTATAGCAATTACTGGGTTAGCTTCCGTCTGGCATTCCTTTCCGAGGAAGAGCTGATCTATGCCCCCCTGCTGCCTTACAAGCCCGACCTGAGCTACGCGCCCGGCGATAACCGCTACCCGGCTTATGCACATGCAGCTGCCGAAAGCCCCCGAGTAGCTTACATCACCAGCTTGCAGCCGGATTTCGACGCTCTACTGCGCCGGGAGCTCGCATCTCTGGGGGTGGGGTTCGAAGAGCAACAGATCGGCCCCTATCACATCTTCTACCACCTGACCAGGCCCGTGCACCCTAGAGAGCTGCAGTGGCAGGATTCGCCATGATAGCCGCCCTGCGCGATCGTATCCAGACATTGCTCGAAGAGTGGAAGCGGCCCGCGCCGTTCGATTGGCGGGCCGTGCTCGCCTGCTTGCTGGGCGGAGTACTTCTGTATCCGCTGGCGGCTCGCCTTCCAGTCGTAGGCTGGGATTGGTACTACTGGTTCGAGCCCGGCAACATCGACTTTTACCCGCCCTGGACTGCCTACCTGCTGAAGCCATTCACCTCCTTGCCCTGGCGCTCGGGGTTGGCGCTGCTGAACGCCCTGACACTGGCGACGGTTGGCGTGGCTGCCGGACGGGCTGCTTTTGGGAAGGGACGCGTCTCCCTCTTGGGTGCGGCTCTATTGGCGCTGATGACGCCGCCGGTCTTCATGGCCTTGTGGCTGGGCAACCTGGAAGGTCTGGTGCTGCTTGGGATGGTAGCCCTGCCTCCGGGCGTTATCCTGGCGCTGGTCAAGCCCCACCTGGGTATGTGGGCCGTGATCGCCCGCCGGCGCTGGTTCTTATGGGCTGCCGGGTTGGGGATCCTCTCCCTGCTAATATGGGGATTGTGGCCTCTGCGTACTTTCGGCGAGATGGGACGCCTATCGCAAAATTACTTCACCGTCGGCTGGTACGACCTGGGTTGGCCTGTTCTCGCCGTTGGCATCGTGTTGATCCTGTTATCCAACGCCGATCCTCTGCGGTTGTTAGCCGCCGGCTTTTTCCTCACCCCTTACCTGATGCCCAATCACATGCTCCTGCTGCTGCCTGCCCTGGGACGACTGTCGGGCTGGCGGCGGCTGCTGTTATGGCTCATTATCTGGCTATCCGGGGTAGCGACCGGGATGGGAAGCAGTCCGATGCGCTATCTGGTGCTGGCGTTTCCACTGGCGGTCTGGCTGCTGCTGGGGAAGGCGCAGCGCCAGTCAGCCGGATCTGGCACGAAAGATGTAAGCCCTGTCTATGAGCTGGAGGTCTGAGCGCATGAATACCCGCAGGCTGGTCATGCTGATAACATTCCTGGCAGTCTTCGCTATGGCGGCGCGCATCTCGGTGGATGGCGATACCTGGTGGCACCTGCGGGCCGGTCAATGGATCCTGGATAATGAGCGCATCCCCCAGACTGACCCCTTCTCCTACACGCGGACTGGAGAGGCCTGGCAGTATCCCGGCTGGCTGGTCGAAGTGCCCATGATACTTCTATACAGGCTGGGTGGACCGGGAGCCTTGAACCTGTTCACCGCCGCAATGGTCACCCTGGCGTTTGTGTTCATCTGGCAGGCGCTCAGCGGGGGCGTTTTCACCCGCGCCTTCAGCATTGTGCTGGCAGCCACGGTATCCGGGGTCTATTGGGCCGCCAGGCCGTATCTAGTCACCTTTCTCCTGGCGGCGGTATTCCTGTGGATCCTGGAGGATTACCGCTGGCGCGAGCGTGACCGGCTGTGGTGGCTGCCGGTGTTAATGGTCATCTGGGTGAACAGCCACGGCGGCTATATAGTCGGCTTTCTCATCTGGGGGGTCTATGCAGCTTGGGCCATGATCGGCTGGCTGTGGAGCCGCTGGCGCCCATCCTCATCGACACCAGAAGCCAGCCCTCGCTTGCGGCGATTGGCCATCGTAGGCGCGGTCATGCTGGTTGCGGTGGCCTTCAATCCCTCGGGGCTGGCGATGTATGGCTATGCTTTCAAGACCGTGGAGATCGGCGCTCTGCAGGATTACATCCAGGAGTGGCAGACGCCCAATTTCCATCTGCTGCACGTGCAGCCCTTTGCCTGGCTGCTGCTGCTGACCTTCGGCGTGGTGGGCGCTTCCCGGCGCAGGCTGGCGCTGACTGACTTCCTGCTCTCTGCCGGATTCGCCTACATGGGATTAATAGCCGGGCGCAATGTGGCTCTGTTTGCCCTGGCAGCCCCGATCGTGCTCACCCGGCATGCCGATCCGCTGCTGGCGGGCATCGGGCGCACGGTTGGATACCGCGGCCTGGGGACAGCGCCTTCTCCGCCCACGATTGGACGGTTGAATGGGATAATCCTGGTGCTGGTCCTGCTGGCAGCGCTGCTGAAAGCGGCTTCGATCTACCCGGCGGAGGTCAACCAGGCGGCCTTCCGGGAGAGCATGCCGGTCGGGGCGGTGGAATACCTGCGCTCAGCGGCCCTGCCGGGTAGATTGTTCAACTCGTACAACTGGGG
>CAZGIX010000068.1:0-21384 GCA_964525785.1 uncultured Anaerolineaceae bacterium | reverse complement strand
CCCCTGGATATCCTGCGCACCTGGCTGGTGGACTACCCTGCTCTGGGGGTCAAGATCTCCCCTGGGGTGGACCTGGCCCAGGTGGAGGCATATGAGGCCGAGGTCGAGTTTATCTCGCTGCATGGCGAGCTGAAGGAAGCCGCCCTGTGGTTTGGCCCGCTGAAGACCGCCCGGCACCGGGCGACGCTGCTGCCCGGCGGGCAGAGCCTGGTCGATGGCGGGGCGGGTCCCTTACCCACCAGCCAGCCGCGGGCGTATATCTACGAGCCGGACCCGGCAGTGCTGCGCGCCGGGCTGGTCGCCGAGCTGGGGGAGCAGATCGGGGCGGTCCAGCTCGACCCGGACATCGCCTACCTGACCGGCGACAGGCGGGTACAAACGCCATTCGCCCGCCTCTGGGCGGTGGAAGGGTGGCTGCCATTCAATGTAAAGAAGCTGAGGACCTATCTGCGCCAGCGCGGCGTGGGGCAGGTGACGGTGAAGAAGCGCGGCTCGCCGCTCCAGCCGGACGAGCTGCTGCGCCTCCTGCGCCTGCAGGGGGATGAGCAGCGGGTGGTGTTCCTGACTCACCTGCGCGGCGAGCCCATCGCGGTGGTTGCCTACCCGAACCGGTAGATCGGCATCAATTAGAATAATAAACAGGGATGGACAGGATATACAGGATTGTTATCAAACAGTGGGCTTCTACCCTTTGCATCCTTTCCATCCTTGTTCTATTCCTGGATTTCCTGGGTCTTGCCGATGTTCTTGCGCCGGTACATATCCTGGTCGGCCTCTTCTAGCAGCTGCTCGGGGGTCATGCCGGGGCGGTTGGAGGTCACGCCGATGCTGACGCTCAGACGGGAGCCGTTGAAAGATTGGGCAGCCAGTGCACCGCGGATGCGGTCAGCGATGGTCAGCGCCTTACGCCGGTTGGTCTCAGGCAGGATGACCACGAACTCATCTCCGCCGAAGCGGGCGATGATATCCGAGGCGCGCATCTGGCTGGCAAAAGTGCGGGCGATGGTCTTGAGCACCACATCCCCGTGCAGGTGCCCGTAGGTATCGTTATATCTCTTGAAGCCATCGATATCGAGCAGCAGTATGGAGAGCTGGTGCTGGTAGCGGTTGGCGCGCTCCATTTCGCGCGGCAGCATCTCGTTGAAGAAGTGCCGGTTGTAGACGCCGGTCAGGCTGTCGGTCCAGGCGATGCGCTGCATGGTCTGCACCAGGCGCACGTTCTCCTTCAGCACCACGTACTGGCGCAGCAGCACGAAGCCCACCAGCAGGTAGGCGCCGATCAGGAAGCCCATCAGCCGCCCGCCTCGACCGGGATCGGTGTAGATGATCAGTGCCAGCAGCCCCAGCCCGAAGATGATCGCCAGGTAGGGCAGCGTTGGGCGCAGCAGCTCTCGCACGGGGCTGTAGCGCGCCGGAGGGTCGTTCAACATCCCCGGCCCGGAGGCGATCAGGCGCGCTGTGGCAAACATCTGGATCAACGCCGCGCTCATCCACAAGACGGTTGGAAAAGCCAGGTCGGGATGCAGATCACTGGCTTCATAATAGGCAAAAATAGAATCTGGCACGATCAGAGCCAGCATTGCCAGCGCCATCAATCCCAGCACCATGCGTGCCAGCCGCGTCAGGTCGCGCTGGATCAAGGTGATGATGGTGATCAAGACCATCAAGTCTGCGATCGGGTAGAGCACCGCCAGGAAGCGCTTCACGCTCACCAGGGGCGAAAAGACAGGCGAGTCCATGACGTAGTACCACAACACCATGCCGAAGAAGACGAGCACGATGGTGAGGTCAAGCCAAAAGGTGAGGCGCTCCTGGCGCGTGACGAAGACGAAGGGGAATATCAGCAGCCCCAGCAGCGTCAGTGGGTAGTACAGGCTGTAAAAATAGTCCGCCGGGCTGGGGAACGGCTCCACCTGGAGCACCAGGCCGTAGTAGGCCCACACGGCTTCGGCGGCAACGTTGGACAGCGCTCCCAAGCTGAGCAGGAGCCACGCCCAGCGCAGCACCCTCCCGTAGCCGGGCTGCAAGACCACGGTTAACCCCAGGATGCAGACCAGGGTATGCAGCAGGATCAGCCCGCCGCTGGAGACCAGCGCGTCTACATCGGGGTCAAAGTAGCTACTCGAAATCCAGGCAGCATAACCAATTACCCCCACTGCACCTACGGCCGCGATCACCCCTCCTGGCGTGCGCCAGAGCGACCGGCTCGACGTGTCCGCTTTCATGTTAATTCAGTCTATCATAGTCCCGGTACGCACGCCTCAACAGTATTGTTAGCCTGCCCAGAATATGTCACACCGCATGCCGGAACCCTTTTATTCGATTGCCCTCTTCATGCGTTTCAGGGCTTCTGCCAGCAACAAGCGCCGGCAGCCAAAATTCAAGCGCACGAAGCCTTCCCCTCCTGTGCCGAAGATCGCCCCATCGTTAAACGCTACCTGCGCCCGCTGCAGGAAGAACTCGCACGGGCTGCCGTCGATGCCCAGCTCCCGGCAGTCCAACCAGGCCAGGTAGGTGCCCTGGGGCTTCGACATGCGAACGCCGGGCAGGTTCTCTTTCACGTAATCGTAGAGGGTATCGCGGTTGCCCTCCAGGTATAGCAGCAGCTGGTCCAGCCACTCTTGTCCATGACAGTAAGCCGCCAGGGCAGCCACCCAGCCCATAAGATTAACCCAGCCGACCAGTCCCTTGGTCGCCTCCTGGTACTGCTTGCGCAGATCGGGATTCTGGATGATGGCGAAGGAGAATTGAAGCCCCGCCAGGTTAAAGGTCTTGCTGGGCGCCATCAGGGTGATCGTTTGCCTGGCGATCTCCGGGTCCAGGGAGGCAATCGGATGGTGGCGGTAGCCTGAGAACAGCAGGTCGCAGTGGATCTCGTCGGAGCAGATGGGCACACCCTTGCGCAGGCAGACGTCTGCCATGCGCAGCAGCTCATCGCGCCGGAAGACCCGCCCGACCGGGTTGTGCGGGTTGCACAGCAGGAACAGGCGCGTCCGGTCGCTGAAGGCGGCCTCGAAAGCGTCGAAATCGATCTCGTAAGTCCCATCCGGACGGCGGGTGAGCGGCGCCTCCTGGCACTGCATGCCAGCGTGACCCGGGGCATGCAGCATCGGGTGGTAGACGGGCGGCTGCAGCACCACGCCCCCGCCTGGCTCAGCCAGGGCATGGCAGGCCAGGTTGAAAGCGGTCACCACGCCCGGGAGGAAGACGATCTCATCTGGCTGCACCTGCCAGGCATACAGGCGCTCCAGACGCTCGACGATCACACGGCGCATCTCCATCGAATGCTTCGGCTCGTCGGATGCACCCAGCGGATAGCCGAAGACCCCGTGGGCAGCCCGCTCTTGCAGCGCCTGGACAACCGGCTGCGGGGAGACGAAATCCATATCGGCAACCCACATGGGGATGACGCCTTCCCCATGATAATGCCATTTGCCACTGTCCGACTCCCACCGGTCGATAGGCTCATCGAAGTTATAGATCATATCTGCGCTCCCAGGCTGATGTTGAGTGATTTTGTGATTGATAATGGGACACGGATGCCGCAGGCACACGGATGTAACGGATCATATTGATGTTAAGCGGTTGATGCAGATCAAAGCGTGTCAGTCCTGAGCTATATGCTGGTGGATGTCTCGGCTGCGATCCAATCGAGATAGCTCTGCGAGCCCATCAAGACCGGCAGGGCGATGATCTCGGGGACATCGTAGGGGTGGATGGCTTTCACCGCAGGTACGAGCTGGTCCCGGAACAGCGCGGCGCGGGTCTTGACCAGCAGCAGCACCTCCCGGTCGTTCTGCACAGCCCCTTGCCAGATGTAGATCGATTGGATGGCGGGCAGGATGTTGACACATGCAGCTAACTTTTTCTCAAGCAGCTCACCTGCTATGCGCCTGGCGTCTTCTTCTTCGGGGACGGTGATCAAGACAACAATGAACTGGTCGGGCATGTCCGGTTCTCCTGGTGGTAGGTGAGATGGGTTAATTGTAACGGAGCAGCAGGTAAACTGTATGTTTTTGGGTGTAGAATTTGACCGGGAAATTATGACCCAAAGAAAGAGTGACAGTGATATGGAACCCGAAGAAATCCAACGCGCATTGAACAGCCTGCAGAACGAGGTCGATGGGGCAGCCCTATACCACGGCATTGCGGAGGCAGAAAAGGACCCGCGCATCACCCAGGTCTACGAGCGCATGGCTGCCAGCGAAGAGCGCCATGCCCAGATCCTCACCCAGCGCCTGCAAGCGGCAGGGGTGAATATACCCCCGGTGAAAATCACCTGGCGCACTCGCACCCTGATCTGGCTGGCGAAACGCTTTGGAGTGGGTATGGTGCTGCCCAGCGTGACCGCCGCTGAGCAGCGCGACCACCACAAGTATGACAACCAGGAGGGGAATGCCCAGCTGGCGATGGACGAAGCCTCACATGCCCGCCTGCTGAACCAGATCTCGCGCTCCACCAGCGGCGGGATGGAGGGCAGCGCCCTGGCGCAGATCGAGGGGCGCCACCGCTCTGCCGGCGGGAACGCCTTGCGCGCCGCGGTGTTGGGCGCCAACGACGGGTTGGTGTCTAACCTGAGCCTGGTCATGGGCGTGGCGGGGGCAGACCTGCCGGGTCGCTCCATCTTGATCACCGGGCTGGCGGGCCTGATGGCAGGCGCATTCTCCATGGCGCTGGGCGAATGGCTCTCAGTGCAGAGCTCGCGCGAGCTCTACCAGCACCAGATCGCCATCGAGAAGGATGAGATCGCCAGCATCCCGGAAGAGGAGATGGAGGAACTGGCGCTGATCTACCAGTCGCGAGGCATCCAGGCCGAGCAGGCACATCAGATGGCGCACCAGATCATGCAGGACGAGCAGAACGCGCTGGAGACGCTGACGCGCGAAGAGCTGGGCGTCGACCCGCAGGGGCTGGGCGGCTCGGCCTGGGAAGCGGCGATCACCTCCTTTATCTTGTTCGCCATGGGCGCAGTGTTGCCAGTGGCGCCATTCACCTTCCTGGAGGGGACCAGCGCAGTGATCGCCAGCCTGGCCTTCAGCGCCGTTGGGCTGTTCGTCATCGGTGGCGGGATCACCTTATTCACCGGACGGGGCGTGCTCTTCTCGGGCATGCGCCAGGTAGGGTTCGGCCTGGCAGCCGCGGCCATCACTTACCTGATCGGCAGGCTGATCGGCGTGAACCTGGGAGGCTAGACAGCAGTAGAAATAAGGTACAATCCATCTGCATTCCACAAACCATACCATAATCGAAACTCATGGAGAATTACATGGAAGAAAAAGTCTCCCAATTGCGATCCCGGCTGGCCGAATGGTACGACCTGCGCAAAGCAGCTGCCGTTCTGCACTGGGACCAGCAGACCTATATGCCACCCGAAGGCATCCAGGCACGCGGCCAGCAGATCGGCACGCTGCTCCGCCTGGCCCACCAGTGCTTTACGTCGGATGAAATGGGCCGGCTGCTGGATGAGCTGAAACCCTACGCCTCCCAGCTGCCGCCCGACTCGGACGAGGCGCGCCTGATCAAGGTCACCGCACGCCACTATGATAAGGACACCCGGGTGCCGCCGGAAATGGTGGTCGAACTGGCAGAGCTGACCGCCGCTGGCTTCGCCGCCTGGCAGACCGCCCGCGCCAAGAGCAAATTTGCCATTTTCCAGCCGCACCTGGAAAAGATCATCGACAACCGCCGCCGCTTTGCTGCCCTGTTCGCCCCCTACGAGCATGTCTACGACCCGCTGCTGGACGAGTATGAACCCGGCATGAAGACCGCCCAGGTGCAGGCGATCTTCTCCGCCCTGCGCCCCCAACAGGTCGAGCTGATCCGGGCGGTCACCAGCCGGCCCCAGGTGGATGACTCCTTCCTGCACCAGCACTATGGCGAGCAGGAGCAGTGGAATTTCGGGGTGGAAGTGGTCACCAAATTTGGCTATGACTGGCAGCGAGGACGCCAGGACCGGGCACCCCATCCCTTCACCACCAGCTTTGCCATCGACGACGTGCGCATCACCACCCGCTTTTTGACGGAGTATGTTGGCTCGGCCATATTCAGCACCATGCACGAGGCCGGGCATGCACTCTACGAGCTGGGCTTCGACCACGCCCTGGACCGGACTCCCCTGGCGGATGCCGCCTCGCTGGCGGTGCACGAATCGCAGTCGCGCATGTGGGAGAACCTGGTGGGCAGGTCGCTGCCGTTCTGGCAGCATTTCTACCCACGCCTGCAGGAGATCTTCCCGTCACAGCTGGGCAATGTGGACCTGCACACGTTCTATAAAGGGATCAACCGCGTGGAGCCGTCCCTTATCCGCGTCGAGGCCGATGAGGCCACCTACAACCTGCACATCATGCTGCGCCTGGAGCTGGAGATCGCCCTGATGGAGGGCGCGCTGGAAGTGAAGGACCTGCCGGAGGCCTGGAACGCACGCATGCGGGATTACCTGGGACTGACCCCGCCAGACGATGCCCGGGGTGTGCTCCAGGATATCCACTGGTCGGACGGCTACTTCGGCTATTTCTCCACCTATGCATTGGGCAACCTGATCTCCGTGCAGCTGTGGGAGCGCATCAACGCCGAGATCCCCGACCTGACCGGGCAGATCCGCAGCGGTAAATTCTCGGCGCTGCTGGGCTGGTTGAGGGAGAATGTCCACCGGCACGGCGCCAAATTTGAGCCGGTCGAGCTGGTCAAACGCGTCACCGGCTCTGAGATCGACCCGGCGCCTTATATGCGCTACTTAAAGACCAAGTACAGCGCTATCTACGGGCTGTAATTCGGCTACAGGCAGGCAGCCTTCGCCCCGGCGCTCGTGGCCGGGGCTTTGTTATCAGCGCCTTCGGCAGCCATTTTGCTCCGCCTTCGCTCAGAACGCCCTTTTTTAGCCTGGCATGGTAAAATCCTGGAGGTTAGAACTCATCCTTCGAAATGGACTACGATGGCGCGAATTCTCTTTGTAGATGACGACCCCTATACCCTGGAAATCCTCGGCAAGGCGGTGGAGGTATTCGGGCATAAGGCGATGTGGGCCAACAACGGCCAGGAGGCCCTGCAGATTGCCGGCGAACAGCTGCCCGATATCGTCTTCGTGGATATGAGCCTGCCGGATATCGACGGGCTGGCTTTGATCTCCAGGCTGAGGCAGGTGCCCGCCCTGGTAAGTACGCCCCTGCTGGTGCTCTCCGCCAGCCCGGAACTGGACGCGGCCGATCTGGCTCGCAAGGCAGGCGCACAGGCCTACCTGAACAAACCGATCCGCCTGCAGACCCTCCTGGAAACCATCCAAACTTACACCACCGCCTAGCCGGTGAAAACGGAAGATGCTCCAATTGCGCCGGAACCTTTCCTGTACGTGGATGCGCCCGTACCTTAAGAAACAACCGGGGCGCCGGTTGCCGGCAGCAGGATACCGGAGCATCCTACTGGCCCTCCTGGGAGCCGCAGTGTTGAGCGGCTGCAGCGTCCTGCTGGGGACGGAGGTGCCCACCCCGCTGCCGGCAGAATTCCTGCCCACTGCCATCGCTATGACCTTGCAGGCGAACCAGCCGCTGGAAAGCGCCCCACCGGTCAGCGAGGGCACGTCCGAGCCAGCGCCGGTGGAGGCGATGCCTTCGCGGACCCCCACCCCCAGGGCGACAATCCGGGTTACACAAGCGCCGGCTCCTACACGCACGCGCCCCGGGCCAAGCGCCACACCCTACACCCTGCCCCCGCCGCCCACGGAAACTCCCGACCAGGGCATCCCGAACGCGGCCATCGAGATCCGCAACCTGGGCCCCTATTCCAAGGTCACCTCCCCGCTGCATGTCTACACCTACTTGAAACCGGGGGCGGGGGGCAAGGTGCGCATCGAGCTGATTGGCGAGGACGATCGCCTGCTGGTGCGCAATATCAAAACCATAGACTTCATCCCAACCGGCGCCTGGGCGGTCATGTCGCTGGACCTGGACTTCGAGATCTCAGCCACGGCAGAGACCGCCTGGCTGAAGATCAGCGTGGACGATGAGTTCGGGCGCACGGTGGCGCTGAATGCGGTGCCGCTGATCCTGCTCTCGGTGGGCGATCCCGATATCACTCCTCCCAGGGACGTGTTGGCGCAGATCGTCATCCAGGAGCCCACCAAGAAGACCATCATCCAGGGCGGGACGCTGCTGGTGACCGGTATGGCGCGTCCCGGGAGCCAAAACCCCCTGCTGGTGCGCCTGGTGGACGAAAAGGGGCGTGAGGTGGGCATGCGCCTGGCGAGCGTCGATGTGCCGCAGCTGGGCGTCCACGGTCCCTTCGCCGTGGAGGTGCCCTACAAGATCAGTGAACCGACCAGGGTGCTGCTGGCCGTCATCGAAGGCGCGGACAGCCTGACTAATGTGATTTATCTATCCAGCTTCGAAGTGATGCTGAGCCCGTGAAATATTGGTGATTGAAAGAATTTTCAGGAGATAACCCTATGGCAAACCGACCGTTCGTTTCTAAACGCGCTGCACTGTATTCCGATATCCCCGACGATAAATGGAACAACTGGCGCTGGCAGCTCAGCAACCGCATCAACACCGTCGAGGAGTTCGAGAAAGTCATCCCGCTAACCCCCAGCGAGCGCAAAGCACTGTCGGCCCAAAATCTGTTCCGGGTCGATATCACCCCCTACTTCATCTCCCTTATCGATCCGAATAACCCGAACGACCCCGTCCGCAAGCAGGTGGTGCCCAGCGATGCCGAGCTGGTGCCGTTTACCGCCATGATGGAGGATTCGCTGGCGGAAGACCGCCACTCGCCCGTCCCCGGGTTGGTGCACCGCTATCCTGACCGCGTGCTGATGCTGGTGACCACCCAGTGCGCCTCGTACTGCCGCTACTGTACGCGCTCGCGCATCGTAGGCGACCCGTCGGCGACCTTCTCACGCGCCGAGTTCGAGATGCAGATCGAGTACCTCAAGCGCACGACCCAGGTGCGGGATGTGCTGCTCTCGGGCGGCGACCCGCTGGTGCTGGCGCCCAAGATACTGGAGGAGATCCTCAGCCGCCTGCGCGAGATCCCGCACATCGAGATCGTGCGCATCGGCTCGCGCGTGCCGGTCTTCCTGCCCATGCGCGTCACCGACGAGCTGACCGACATGCTCCAAAAATATCACCCGCTGTGGATGAACATCCACGTCAACCATCCCAACGAGATCAGCCTGGAGCTGGCGCAGGCAGCCGATAAGCTGACCCGCGCCGGCATTCCGCTGGGCAACCAGGCGGTGCTGCTGGCCGGCGTAAACGACAACGTCCACATCCAGCGCCAGCTCGTGCAGGAGCTGGTGCGCATCCGCGTGCGCCCGTACTACCTATACCAGTGCGATCTGGTGGAAGGCGCCGGTCACTTCCGCACCCCGGTCGCCAAGGGTATCGAGATCATGGAGGGGCTGCGCGGCCACACTTCCGGCTACGCCGTCCACCAGTACATCGTCGATGCGCCCGGCGGCGGCGGCAAGATCCCATTGGCGCCCAACTACCTGCTCAGCATGTCTGATCACAAGATCGTGCTGCGCAACTACGAGGGCTATGTGACCACTTACGAGGAGCCGGTGGACTACCTGCCCAGTATGGCGGCGAAATACAGCGGCGAGAAGCGCCCCGAGCCGGGGCAAACCGGCATCACCGGGCTGCTGGAGGGGGAGGACCTGTTCATCAAGCCGGAGGGCTTCGACGAGGTGCACGACCGGCATGGCATCCAGCACCGCCTGAAGGACGCCAAGAAATGGATGCCGCTGGGCATCGGACCAGGCGAGCCGGAAGAGCCGGAATAAGCCCAGAATAAGCAAAAAACTCCCCAATCACCGCTGATCAGGGGGTTTTTTTACGAGCGCCTGCCCTTCGGAGGAAATCCCGGCACCAGCATGGGTGTGCGGCGCTGGTATTCGGCATAGGGCGGGCCGAGCTCGCGCAGCAGCTTGCGCTCTTCGAAATACGCCCCGATGACGATGTAGGCAGTCAGGCCGATGTTCAGCGCCAGCAGGTTGGCGGTCATCACCGGCAGCAGCCAGATGAAAGCCAGCCCGGCGGTGTATATTGGGTGGCGCACCCAGCGGTACAGGCCGCCCACCACCAGGCGCGGCTCGTCCTCGGGAGCGGTCCTGAAGAGCTGCTCGACCCCCATGAATGACCAGACGCCGGTTTGCCGCAGCGCAGCGAGCAGCGCCAGCACTGCCAATCCCTGACCTGCCAGGGTTAACAAGACCCACGGGTAAAGTATGGTGTACAGCCGGCGGTCGGGGAGCAGGACCGGCAGCGCCAGCACCGGCAGCAGGCTGATCACTGCAAATAGGTTGTATGCCAACCGGTAGCCGCGCTCTGCCGGGGCGCCGAGCTTGCGGCGCGCCAGGGCCTTGGCCTGCAAGGAAGCCAGCCAGGAGTGCACCAGCCCGTAGAGGGCAACCGCAATCAGGATGATCCAGGGGGAGGTAATCATGCAGTAACAGGATAACCGCAAAGAATCCGAGAGCGCGAAGAATACTGTATCAAACTTCGCGTGCTTCGCGGTAAATCTTTAACCGGCTAACTCTTTCGGACGCCAGACGTTGAGCAGCTTGCCCACCGGCTCGTAGCCCAGCTCGGACCAGGCAGGGATGTCCAGCGAGACCTCCACCATGGCGGCGGTGGGCAGCCTGGCCCACTCATCGGTCAGCATGGCAACCAGCTCTTCCAGCCCGGGGTTATGCCCCACCACCATCACGGTTCCGGCCTCGTCCGGCGCATGGCGCAGGGCATCGATGTAAGCCACCGGCTCGGCGGCATACAGCGACTCATCCCAGATTACATCCGCGTGATAGCCGCACTCCTCCGAGAACAGCTCCACGGTGTCGCGGGCGCGTTTGGCAGTCGAGCTGATGATCAGATCGGGCAGGATGCCCTGCTTCTTGAGCAGCTTGCCCATCATGGGTGCATCTTTCTTGCCGCGCTTGTTGAGCGGGCGGTCGTGGTCGGAGATATCCGCATCCTCCCAGCTTGACTTGGCGTGGCGCATGACCAGCAGTGTCTTCATCTTCTTCTCTTCACCCAACACATAACGGAAATCGCAGAAGGGGGCACCCTCCATGATCGTCTGCGTGCGCGTCAGGTGCACCTGCGGGTTGAAACCGGCGATCAGGGAGAAATCCCGGTTGCAGGAGAGCAGCGTCCCCAGCTCAGGGATACCCAGGGCCTGGTACAGCTCGGCGTAGCCGCAGCGCGTCACGTTGAAAGAGAAGCGCTGCGGAGTTTGCTCCAGCACCTGGATCTGCATGGCATCGCCTTTCTTCCAGGCATCCAGCACGGCAGAGAAATGCTCCAGGCCGTTTCCAGGCAGGCTGGCAGCCAATTGCGCGCCTTGCTGCTGCGCAATGTGGATGATCGCCTGGCGGGCGATCTCCAGCACCCGCTCGGAACCGAACTCGTTCCCCAGCTCTGCCAGCAGCGGCGCCAGGATGCGCGCCTCGATCTCCCGGCGGGTGAGCACTCCGATATCGTTCAGCCGGTCGGGGGGCGGCTGAGACTCCTGCTCCTGCGCTCCTGGCGCGCTGGTCTGTTTTACCCGCTTAGCCATACCCGCCGCCAATTGGCCTAACGCCGGCTGGTGATATACTTCTCGAGCTGCTCGATGACGAACTCCTGGTCTGAGATGATCGCCTTGACCACATCTCCGATCGAGATCACCCCCACCACCTCTTCGCCAACCAGCACCGGCAGGTGGCGGACGTGCTTCTCGGTCATCAGCTCCATGCACGCCTCCAGGGGTTGCTCCGGGCGCACGTACACCACGCGGGGGGTCATGATCTCGCTCACCCGCGTCTCTTTCGAGTACTTGCCGTGCAGGACCACCTTGCGGGCATAATCCCGCTCGGAGAAGATCCCCACCAGCTTACTACCATCCATCACCAGCAAGGCGCCGATATCCTTCTCTGCCATCAGCTCCAGCGCCTCGTAGACGGTCGCATCCGGATGAGTAAACCAGACCTGCTGGCCCTTACGTTTAAGATACTGCCCGACCGAGTACATATTTCTTAACCTCCTCCGGCACCAATAAATTTAAGTCACACACCTCGTGGGTTATCGGGGGTGTTTGGGCGGGTTACGCCCGCCCAAACACCCCCATCCACCCTCCAATTGTGCAAGTTCTGAAGTTAAGGGCCTATCCGATCAATACTGCAAGAGCAAATTACCCTCCGGGTAGCCGCTTATTCTTCTTGCGCTGCACCGTAGCCGGGCAGCTCGATGATACCTTCCTCCACCTGCACCAGGTGATATGGGAACCAGGCTACGCCGAAGATGTCCAGGAGCACATCTTTCTTCATGGGCGTGACGGCAATCTCAGCCACATCATCGGCGATATCGCTCCACTTCTGGGTAACCTCTTTCAGGGCCTCGGCTTGCTCAATCTCCAGCTCTTCGATTTGCTTCTTGACCTCTTCGATGGTCTCCAGCGATTCTTCGACATCGGCTTTGGATTGGGAGGTCAGGCGGCGCTTGGTCAGCGAAGAAGAGATGCGCTTCTTGCGCCCGCCGAAGAAGCTGAGCAGGGTCTCGGCGTGGGTGCCCATCTCCTCCATCTTGCGCTGGGAAAGCTCGGACTCGTCTTCGCGCAGCTCACGCTGCTCGCGCCCCAGGCGCTCCTGCAGGCGATCCAGCTTGGCGGCGTAGGATCTTTCAACTGTCCGGACTTCATCATCTCGTCCGGAGCGAGCCGCATCGGAGCACAGTGTGCGAAACTCTGCCTGATTGACATCCGGGCCGGCGTAGACACCCAGCTTCTCGTTAGCACGCACCGTCGCTTGCGCCTGCCGGTAGGCCCAGTCCTCGAAGTCCTTGCGCAGGGTAGCCAGGATTCTGGCGTCGTTCAGCGGGGCATCCAGAGAGGCAAAGCGTGCATCCGGCGCCGGGCGGTCGTCCAGGGCATTGGCAGAGACGCTCTCGGCCTTATAGTCTTCCCAGCGCACCACACCGCGCCGGTCTGGATCGGGCACCACAGCCGTGAGCTGCAGCTCATAATCCAGGTTGTACTTGCGGTTGAGGAAGCGCACGCCGGCCTGCGCCAGGACTGCCGGACGGTAGAGCAGCCCCAGGCTGCTGGCCTGCGCGGGGTAAGCTCGCCCGGCGGCTTTAAATGCCTGGGTGAAAGTCAGGTTGTTAGGCAGGAAATATTCCGCCGCCCCCGCCGGGACGGTAGGCCGCGTGGCAGAGCCCTGCTCCCCGGCCGATCTTGCCGCTCCCGCGGCAGCCGGCGCAGACACAGCCGCCTGCTCCCTGGGGCGGGTGGGAGTCTCCCGGGCAGCGGACGGGGCTGCAGTAGTTGCCTGGTCAACCTGCGGTTGCTCAGTTAACTGAGCATCCGCCTCCATGAGCTTTTTGAGGGCCGGGATCTGGTTGCGCGTCAGCGGGCCTGCCAGGTAGTTCATCGCCCAGCGCGTCCCGAACAGCACCGGGCCCTTGGCGTGCACATTGTGCATCAGGAATACGCGCTTACCCAGGCCGGAGATCATACGGTCGTAAGCGGCGCGGTCCAGCCCGCCGGCGGTCATCGACGCCGCAGCGCTTTCAAGCCCGTCCAGCAGGCGCATCTTATCCCTTTCGGTCTGCAGCTTGCCGATGAACCAGGTGCCGGCGTTGGACAGGCCTTTATAGTCCAGGTCGACCGGGTTTTGGGTCACCAACACCTGCCCCACGCCAAAAGCGCGCGCCTGCTTGAGCATGCGCAGCATGAGCAGCTTGGAGGGTGGGTTGCTGATGGGCGGCATATAGCCGAAGATCTCATCGAAGTAGACGATAGCCCGCAAATTAGCTGTGCCGGACTGAGCGCGCATCCAGGCTTCCACCGCCGAGTACAGCAAGGTGACAAAGAACATGCGCTCGGCGTCGGTCAGGTGGGCAATGTAGAAAACGCTGTGGCGCGGCCGGCCATCCGGTCCATAGAGCAGGCTGGGGATATCCAGCGGCTGGCCTTCGATCCAGGTCTGGAAGGCAGGCGCCGCCAGGATGTTGTTGAGCAGCATGGCCAGCTCGAAGCGGTCCTTCTCCGGGAAGAAAGTGTTGACGTCGAACACCCCCAGCTTGGGGAATGGCGGCGACTGGGTCTGCAGGATCAGCTCGCTCAGGTCCAGGTCCTTACCATTGCTCCAGGCATGCTCGAAGATATTGGAGAGCAGGATGTGCTCGCGCGAGCGCACCGGGTCGATATCGTTCATGCCCACCAGCCCAAGCAGGGCGATGACCGTTCCTGAGATCTTCTCACGCAGCAGCTCGCGGTTTTCCTCCCAGGAGAGCTCGGGCGCTTTGAACGAAGCCAGGATGCTGACCGGGATGCCAGTATCGGAGCCGGGGGTGTAGATGGTGAAGTGGGCCGAGTCTCTCAGGAGCCGCACGCGCTCGGAGGTGATTCCCCAATCCGCCAGCCCCTTCTGCCAGGCGGCAGCCGCCTCGGCGCCGGCTTGCTCCAGGGTCTTGCCATCCCGGCGCGCCTGATCGGGATCGATCCAGGGAGCGAAATCCTGGGCGGTGAAATCCGGGAAGTGCAGCAGGATATTGGTGATGTCACCTTTCGGGTCGATCAATAAAGCCGGCACGCCGTTCAGAGCGGCCTCCTCCAGCAGGCCGATGCACAGGCCGGTCTTGCCGGAGCCGGTCATGCCCACCACCACGGCATGGGTGGTAAGGTCCTCGGGGTCGTAGACCAGGGGCTGGTCGGTGAGCTTGCCTGTTTTGGGGTCGAATATCCGCCCCAGGTAATATTTTCCTTCAAAGTCCATGGCTCGCCTTTCTCAGGGAATCGTTGACGCCTCTTAGATATAATCTGGTAAAACCAATCCGAAAATTTGGGCCGCGTGAGAGCTCCGCCCAAATTACGATCGGACCGATACTTAATTCTAACGCCAGTTCGATGATAAACTGGCGTTATTTTTCAATTAGATTATATCCCAAACGACTTACTCAGCGGATTGCCAGCGGCAAATACACTTTTTTAACCAGGTCATCCGGCGCTACTTCCACGGCGCCGATATCGTAGCCGCTCCCCTGTGGGCGGGCCACGCCGCGCTGGTCGGTGGAAGGCGCGTCGCTGCCCTGTACACCGTCGATTGCCGGACTGCCGGATTGGAGCATGTGCACCTGGGTCAGACCGCCGTAGTCACCCAAATCCGTGAGCAGGGGATCGACGCCATTCATGCTCCCTGTGCCTGCCAGTGCACAGGTGTTGTCGCTGGAAAGGCTGTATTTATCTGAGTTGTCGTTGGTGAGTGGTCCCCCATCGCAGTTGCCGCCCTGTGTGCTGTTAGCGATAATGCTGTTCTTGAGGGTGATCGTGCCGGCAAAATTGTAAATACCACCCCCGCTCGGCGCCGAGTTATTGCTCAGAGTGACATTGGTAAAAGTCGTCGCGCCACTATTGTCCAGACCTCCCCCGTTGCTGGAAGCGGAATTGCCGCTGATTGTGGCATTCGTGAGTTCGAGCCCAGCATAATTGATTATGCCACCCCCATAATCTGCCGAGTTGCCATTGAGGGTGACGTTGGCGAGATATGCTGTGCCGTCGTCGTTGAACAGGCCTCCGCCATCATTGGCGGTGTTGCTGCTGATGGCGGCGTCGGTTACAGCCACGGTTCCTGCATTGTAGAGACCACCGCCGTTATTCGCAGCGATGTTATTCCTCAACCGCGAATTGTTATACAGGGCCAGTATCGAATTGGCGAAGTTATAGATCCCACCGCCAGACTGCGCGGTATTGCTGTAGATATCGCTCCCCTGAATGTCCACGTACGCTCCATCCCAGGACAGGATGGCGCCGCCCCAGCCGTCGGTCGTATCGGTGGCGTGGTTGTCGCGCAAGGTGCTGTTCACGATAATCGTTGATGAGCTTCCCCAGCGCGGGTAAAGCGCCCCACCGTTGAGCGCCTGGTTGCCTTCCAGCAGGCTGTCTTGAATGACCAACATTCCGTAGTTGACGATTGCGCCGCCGCTCCCAGCCGCCACACTGTCACGGATGGTGCTGTTCTGCAGTGTTAACATCCCTTCGTTGTAGATCGCCCCCCCATCGCCGCTTGAACTGCCCCCGGTAAGGGTGATATTGCGCAGATCGAGCGAGATAGCGGCGTCCACCGAGAACAGCTGGTTGGCATTCCGCCCGCTGAGCGTGATCCTGCCCTGACCATCGATGACGGTATTGACACTGATGGCTTTAAAAGTGCTCAGGTCGATCTGCGCCACTCCGCAGTCAAAGGTGATCGTCCCGCCGCCAGCTAATGCTGCATCCAACGCAGTCTCGGTACAGCTTCCAGCCTGGCCATCTCCTACTACCTCGACGTCGAACGCCAGAAGGCGGTTGTTTAGGTAATCGGCGAAATACAGGCTGCCGTTGGAATCGACCGCCACGCCCAGCGGCACGGCTCCGATTACGGTCTGGCTGGCGCCGGTGTCCGGCGGGATAACGTTGAAATCTGACTGCCCGTAAACCTCGTCAGCGACTGCCGCACCGGCGGCATCACCCACCGGATCGCTGTAGCCGAGCAGCCGGACGTTGCCTTGATCGGTGATAAACAGGGCATCCCCTGCAGCAGACACCGCCAGGTCTACCGGGTGGTACAGGGTGTTCGCCCCGGGGTTGTCTTCGTCCCGGTTCGGACCGTTGTGGGAGTAATCTGGCTGCCCGAACACCTGGCTGGCATCCATGCCATCGCTGAAGGGGGGCGCAAAGCGAAGCACGCGGTTGTTCTCGTAATCGGCGATGTACAGATTGCCAGCTGCATCTGCGGCGAGACCCTTGGGATAGTTCAAGGTGTTCCGTCCAGGATCACCATTGCGGTTGGGGTCGTTATGGGTGTAGTCTTCCTGACCAATGACCAGCGAGGCCGACATGCCGAATTCCGTGAACGGAGGGGAGAAGCGCAGCACGCGGTGGTTAAAGTCGTCGGCGACGTAAAGATTGCCGGCTGAGTCCATCGCCAGCCCGCGGGGGAAGAACAGGGCATTTGCCGCCACGTTTCCGCCCCTGTTGGAACCTCCAGACACATAGTCAGGCTGACCCAAGACCACGCTGGCGTCCATGCCGTCGCTGAGGGGATAGTTGAAACGCAGCACACGGTTGTTCACCGTGTCAGCCACCCACAGGTTGCCGCTGGCATCCACCACCGCGGCTTCCGGCCCGAAGAAGCGGTCTTGCGCCGTTCCTCCGCCGCGAGTTATAAAATCTGTCTGCCCGATGACCAGGTCTGCCGATTGATCGGTTACAAAGGAGTGGGCGCTGGGCCAGCTCAGCACGCGATGATTGCCGTAATTTCCGGTGGTGTCCGAGTAGCCGTACTCCACGACGAAAATCCGCCCGGCGTTCGGCGCGCCGGGCGGTGAGATGGCGACGCCTGCTGGAAGCCACATCAGCGAGGAGCTCGTACCATAACCATTGTTAGTGAACGCCCACTGCCCCAGGACACGATCAGCTGTGGGATCGGGCAGGACCCCGCCGGTCGCAAGGGTGGTCAGCCCAGGGTCTGATTTAATGATGGTGGGCGCTGTCGCGGCTGCCATCCCAGGCGATATTAAGAGAAAAAGAAGAGATGTAAAGAATGTGACGCGCCACAATCGGTTCTGCATGCCAGTCTCCTTCGATAAACTATCATTTGAGTGGCTCGAGCAGCGCCTCGAGCGACGTAGCATTATCTCCCCAGTAATCGTTGTGGGCGTCCATCAGCGACTCTTCTACAATCTCCAGGTCGAGCGGCCCGCGCTCGGCGTAGCCCGAGCCAGCGGCCGCGGTGTACCACTTATCCACGATATCGAGATTGATGGTCTGAACGAAACGCCGCTCGCCGACGATCTTGAGCGTTGCTACCGCCAGTATGTGATACGCCGAATCCGGTCCGGTGAAGTAGCTGCGCGTGCGCTCTTCATCCTCGGGCTCCGACAGGCGGATGTTGGCTTGCAGGAGCAGCGGCTCGAGCTCTTCCAACGTCGTCAGTGTATCCAGCCCGACTGGGGGAATAGCGTCTTCCACCTCTGTTTGTGGTAAAGAAGCTTGCTGTGTAATCGATTGAGGATTGACTTCTTCTGGAACATTTCTGCTCTTCGTCAGCTGGTAGCCAACCAAGATGAACAGGATTACCAGCGCAGCGATCCCGCCAATCCATATTGCCGTATTGCGGGTCTTCGATTGATCCCGGCTGGGAGACACCAATCTCGATGTTGCTGGCGATGCCTCGGCTGCTGCTCCCCCACCCAACGACAGGAGCAGCTCTTGATAGCCGTGCTCGAAGTCTGCGTGCATGTTGATGCGCTGCAGCCCGGCTAACTGGTATTTCATTGAGGAGGGGATCACCACCGGCTGGATATCGATTGGGATGATGCGCTTTCTGCCCTCTTTGGCTACATCGAGCTCTGCGCGCACATGGTCGGATGCGGTCGAATTTTTCGATAACACCAGCACGAAGGCGTCGTTGCCTTCGATGGCCTCCACAATCTCTTCACGCCACTGCTCGCCGCCGCGGATGCCGCCCCGGTCGAGCCATACCTGGTGCCCGGCAGCCTCCAGGCGCTGGATCAAGTCATCGACGATGGATTTATCGGTCCGGGAATAGCTGAAAAATATGCGTGACATCCTTTTCCCACCGGAACTATGCAATTTGACTGGTCAACTAATCTTGCTATTTTAACGTATATTTGTCTTAATTAGAGGGCAAAAATATGCACGCTTTGATGGATGAGCGTGCCGGTACGGCTGGATTGAGAGCAAATCCTGGGCGTGCGCTGCTTGCAGCGCCCCTGGGCTTATCTTTGCGCGGCGGCGAACACCCGCTGGTACTCCTCCATATACTGCGCGGCAATCTCCGGGCTGTGGATCACCAGGCTGTTCTCGTCGTTGCGCCCCTCGGCGCTGCGGCTGAAGTTGTACGAGCCGGTGACCACGATGCGCTCATCGATGATCAGCAGCTTGTGGTGCATATTGTCCTCGTTGCCGTCCATGCGCACGTCCAGCCCGGCCTCCCGGAAGAAATCGTAATCCGAGCCGGTGTTCGAAGCCACCTGGCTGGCGTCCATCACCCCGGCTACGTCCACCCCTGCCCGGCCGCGCTCCACCAGCGCCTGGGCCAGCTCGTCCAGGGTGAAGGAGAAAGCCAGGAAATAGACGCTGTGCTCTGCCCGATGCACCAGCTCGACCAGCCGCTCCGCTGTGCTGTCATCCGGAGAGAAGTACACCTCCAGGTCGACTCCATCCACGGTGAGCTCCGGGTAGGGTGTCTCCGCGTGGGGTCCAGGGCCGAAGCGGTCGTCGGTGAACATCTCTTCGAACTCGGTGGAGTAGTTCTGCGCCAGCCTGGATGAGCGCAAGCGCAGCAGATTGTTGTTGTTGCGGTAGCCCTCGCTGATCGTATAGTTCATCGAGCCGCTCCACACCTCCTGGCGGTCAATGACGGTGAACTTGTTGTGCATCAGGCCCTCGCGCCGGTCGCCCAGGACCGGAACGCCGGCAGCCTTGATCTCCTGGACCTCGTCCTCGTCCATGTAATCGCTCTCCACCACCAGGCGCACCGCCACCCCGCGCCGGTGGGCGTCGATCAAGGCGTCGCGGATGCTCCACAGGTTCAGGTCCTGCACCGCCATATCCACGCTCAGGCGCGCTGCGGCGATGGCATCCGCCAGCTCCTGGTCGGGACCGCCGCGGTAGCTGCCCGCGCTGGGGCTTTCCGGCTGGGTGAAGTAAACCTGGTACCAGCCGCCGCCCGTAGACGGTGCAGAAGTTTCCGCTGTGCGGGGCGGGCCGGCGGGAGGGATGCAGGCGGACAGGACAACTGCTGCCAGCACGATAACGAGCGGGAGGGAGGAAATTCTGGCGGTGGACGTTATAAGTCCAGCAAGCCAGCTCTTTACAGGACAAACTATCTGCGCATGGATGGGATTGGACCGCATTCCTCGGTTCTCATTTTTGACCTATAGATTCTCTCTCGAGGCCATTTCACAGTAGCTTGAGACTACTAACAGTGTTTTCTCGTTATGTTATGCGAACGATTCAAGACGCTCGCTTTGACGAACGGCCTGTTATATCATCCCCACATACCAGCCACCACAGGGTGACTTAAAATATTGGAATCAGTACTGGGTGATTCGTTCTAGCTCCTTTGCTTGCTCCACCCAGGCCTTCACCAAGGCAACCTCCGGTGGTTTGCGGACAATGCGCTTTTCTTGATTAGTTTTCATCAGAGTCTTGTGTAATTGGATAGGGTTGCGTTGTGCCAGCACGACCACGCTGTCCACTCCGGCTTCCTCCAGCAGGTCAGCGTATTCCTCTCCCACGCCCTGGATGCGGAACAGGTCAGCATGATTGATGGATTCCAATATATACTCATATGAGATGCCGCTTTTCTCTTCGAGTTCCAGACGTCCCTTAGGAGTTGCTCCCATTTCCAGAAGTTTCTGAGTGTTCAGCAGGCCTGCTTTGGATAATAACTCAAGAATCTTATATATGTTGTTAGATGATCTTGTAGCTGACGTTGCCAATTCAGGGGAGTGGGGACTATCGGCGGATTCCACTTTATTCGCTTGCTGCGGTGAGTTGACCAGAGCGGTGGTAGTTATGCTAGTGGCTCTGGGCGCGTCAACAGATGGAAAAACAGGCATCACTAATTCCTTGAATGTGCCATTTGCCTCATTTATAGAGGCTATAATATTTCCCTTTTCTCTTTGCCTTATACCCCACTCAAAGAATGTCAATGCATTGTTGAATAGTTGCACCCTAGTCCTAAGTCCGAGCCTTTCCACCAATGCATCTATCTCCTTGACTCTCTCTTCGGGTATTTCAAACTGTAGTCTCATAACGTACCTCTTCTGATAATCAACAGCAATCATATTTCACTCAAATAATACTCATTACATACTCATTATACATAATCTCTTTCTTAAGTCAATAGTTGACTATTCTTGTGGAGTTTCATCTTTGCAGGAAAATACACCTCTTAGGGTAGCGGTAAAAATGGTGACAATCTCTCCTATGGTTGCTCCAATTAGTAAATTTATAGTGCTTGTCTCAATAACAAACCCCCCGATTCTAAAGCCGCTTAATAGAATGATTCCTGCAGTAAAGATTATTGTTATGATAAATACAACTAAAAGTGTTGTAGCTATTGCCCTTCGTCGCCTGCTTTCATGAATCTGTTCTTGAAGGAGCCTGTTCTGTTGCTCTATTTTCGCTTCTCTTGTTTCGACTTCTAATTCTTTGCTTCTTGTTTTAGCTTCTTGATCTCGTTGCTCAAATTCAAACCACGTTTTCGGGCGTAAGATTTCTGGATCTTCTTTTCTGAATCTGTCAGCCATAGATTTGCCTTTAAGTTCAGGTTTTGGTTGGGTCTGCTGTCTATCTGGCTATTCTCTGCCAAATTCACCTTCTTATAAATCTATTAAACAGGAA